>JADFXD010000001.1 GCA_015233725.1 Nitrospirota bacterium
TTTCTTCTCTTCTGGTAGGGCAGGTACTTATCACAGAAATATTTACAGTAAGCAAAATTCTAATGTTTTTTTTGAACTTCTGTCCCTGTATGCAACCGATTGTCCTGGCGTTTGACCTTGACACGTTTTCCGTCCAGCTTGACCTGCTCGCCGCCGGGCTTCGCAGCCTTGAGGGCGACGCTGAAACCGACGCCCTGGCCTACGGTGATATGGTTCTTTCAATTGTGTCTCTATCTCTCTACCGGAAACACCCTCGCCAGCCACAACAACCACCCCTCCGACAAGTGGTCGGTCATCAGCGACGACATGACGTCGTTGGCCTTGACGTTGAACTCCTTGATCTCGGCGCTCATCGGGGAGAGCATTTCCACGACCCTACCGGAGCTGGAAAGGAGTCTGGCAAAGGGGTCGCCCCCCTTTACGTAATCGAGGTCTCTGAGGAAATCCACGTACATGAGCTCGCCGCAGGAGACCTGGTCGCGCAGGTCACAGCCCATCTCCCAGAGGTTATCACCCATTGGTCTTGCCCACACCCCTTCTTTGTAGTATATGTGCGGGTTATCCGTCACCCGCAGCGGTACGATGTAGTCCCTGAACTCGTTGATGTAGGACTGGCGCAGCACCCATCCCTTCTTGTCGAATATCTTATTGGCGATATTGATCATAAAGTCGGGGGTGAAGGGCTTCTCCACGTACTCAAACGCCCCGAGTTTGATACACGCCCTGGCGTCCTCGAGGGTTGGATAGCCGGTTATCATCACGACATCCGTCTTGGGGTTGATGATCTTTGCCTCTTTCAGTACGCCTATACCGTTTATGTCTGGCAGCCTTATGTCTGAGATCAGGAGGTCGTACTGGTCCCTGCCGAGCTGATTAAGCGCCTCCTCACCCGTGTTGGCCGTGACGATGTCAAAACCCTCAGCGCCCAATATCCGCCTACAGCTCATCGTTATGACCGAATCGTCATCAAGTATCAGGATTGAACCTTTTCCCATTGTCTTACCTCCATTTTTGCATATATTTCAACCCACCAAAAAAAAAAGAAAAGAAAAAGAAAGAAGGAGGGCGGCGCTGCCCCCTCCTCAGACCTCCCCTGCAAGGGCACCAGTGCCCTTGACCCCATCATTCTTACTTGTAGGCATACCTGATATATACAATAATCTAAATTGTCTACCTAATAATTGTCTACCTAAATCTTCAATCATCACTTCAATAATCAGACAAGGCGTTGTTGGCTGAACTGGCGGCGGCAAGTAGTTGTTCGGGCAGGAAGGGTTTTTTTAGGAAGAAGGTTGCACCTAATTCCACGGACTTGAGTTTAGTCTCATCTGTGACATATCCTGTCATCACAACGACCTGTAGGTAAGGCCATTTTTCTCTTATCACCGTTAGCAGTTCAAAGCCGTCCATCTCTGGCATCATCAGGTCTGTGATCACGAGGTCATAGGGGGCCGTTTCTATAAACCTCAGCGCCATTGGTCCCGATGATGCCACGACCACGTCGTAGCCTCCCGTTTCGAGCACCCTCTTACAACTGATCCTTACTATCTCCTCGTCATCGATGACCAGGATCTTCTTTTTACCCATAGTATTGCCTTCCAATAGTATATTAGTATTTACGATACGTGGTTATTATTTTACCAGAAAATGAAAACCAAAGGAAAATCCACGACCCCCTATGGGAGGGGATAGAGAGTCACAGCCACCACCGGGGAGATATTAATCCTTCATCGCTGCTTTTCGTATCGATGGCGGCTATTGTAGTTAGCGAATATGTACTTTCTCGTTATAATGCCCTATTGTCAACCAGGCGTTGTATTTATCTCCTATTTCTTTTCTGTGAGTTTCACGGAAAATTCATAAACCCTCTTAACAGACTCCAGCACGCCACCAAGGTAGGATTTTGTCTCTTCAGATAACTCAATGCCTCTCTTCTGGAGGTCTTTTAAGAAGGCCTCTGCTTCATTTTGGTTCCAGACACCCTTGGTCTTTTTTATGAACTCCACCGTATGTTGGGATATATCTAACAAGACATTCGTGACGTTTTCAGTAGCCGCAGAAGCGTTGTACAGTTTCTTCATGGCCTCAAGCATCGAACCAATATAACGCTGTACGTCCTCAGATATGTCCACTCCCTTTTGCTGTACACCAGACAAGAAATCCAACCAGGCCGAATGATCCCATGCTCCCCTTTGGCGCTCGACAAACTTGCCAGCAATCTGTACCAGGTCATCAAACACATCAGTTATCTTTGCTGCCATACATCGTCCTCCACTATAGTTGATTATTTAATCACTGTACTTAAGAGTACAAGATACTATTATACAATATGAAGGAGATTTTTAAAAAGAGGCGAATTCATGGGTACATAATTTTTTCATGGCTCTTGCCAACTTTGAGTGGGTAAGATTAGCAACCCCACCTATGAGCAGTAGGGGAGGAGAAATGCTAAGTCTTGTCGTGTTCCCTTTAATCTCTATTGTTTTCGAGGGAAAGCCTATAAAGGGCAAGGCGTTAGATTGCACTACCGCTCCCGTTGGTCGCTAACCTTAATCTGAGTTGCCCATACGAAATAAGAAGGAACCCGTATTTTGTAGTTAATCAAATCGAAATCTGCTATATTGTAAAGGTATTTACATTGACCAGCTTATGAGTTTTTGGAGTTTATTGATGTCGTTAAGTTTGATTCTGTCGCCGGTAGTCTGGATCAGGCCTTTATCGCGCAGCTTTATGATTGAGCGTGTAACCGAGACCCTGCTGGTGCCGGTCATATCGGCTATCTCCTGATGCGTCAGTGGTATCTTGACGATGCCATTTTCCGAGTACTTCAGCAGGAGCGAGGCTATCCGGCCCTGTACATCCATAAAGGCCATGTCTTCAAGGAGGTTCTCCATACTGAGGCGCTTATCCCCAATCATTTGGATCAGTTTTATAGCAATGTCCGGTCTTTTCCTTAGAAATCCCTCAAAGATGCGTTTATCTATCTCAAAGCCTGTTGACCTCTCCGTTGCCTCAGCCGTTGTGCTTCTCTCTTTTTCACCTGCCAGGGACATCTCGCCAAAGAACTCACCAGGCTCTATAACATCGAGAGTGAGCTTTCTGCCGTCGTGATAGAGCTTCGATATCTTGATACGACCACTATCGATAAAGTATATGCCATGCGACGCATCACCCTGTATAAACACCGTCTCGTCCTTGTTGTAGGAAAACCCCCTTGCATATGTATCAACGTACTGGAGCTCTGCCTCCGTTATATCACAAAACAACGAGTTGTGCCTTAAGCCGTCAACCTTCATAACAGTATAGAATTATAGCATATCCACAGAGGGTAAAATAAGTACCTGATTATAAAGTTTTCAGGAGGGTAAAGAATTAATTTAGGGCGCTCTTTTTTTTGCGGTTATTTCTGAAGTATAGTAAAATGTCAATAGACACCATAAAGCCATTCAGGACGTATAAATAACTGACATAGTCAAAGCAATAAATGACCTTATGAGTAAAACCTGACATATATCCTAATAAAACGATAAATAGAAATTGGATACTCTTACCTTCATTTTTCCCTGACTTGTATGATTTATAGATTGAAAATGGCCATGCTGAACCAAAACATACCAACATTATTATCTCAAATATACTCATTTGCAGCTTTCCTCATTTGTGCCTATTTCCTTCAACTGCTTATATTGTATCATCAATGTTGAGGTAACGTCAAGTAAGTACATGGACAAAAGTTTGTATATAACATTATGATTGAGCATTATGGGGTCAAGGGCACTGGTGCCCTTGCAGGGGGTTCTGAAGGGGGGCGGCAGGCGTCCCCCTTTCTTTCCCTCTTGCGTGTATATAATTAATTATGGGCAGGTACTTAAAAAATCAGACACACCCACAAGGACAGGTGTTAGTCGCCAGCCCGACATTGGTCTCCTACAGACTAAAACAATAAATCGTGATGCTATCCGCTAAATGTTTTTGCTGTAATATCCGACATAACTCTGTAGATGAAACGGATCATGGAGTTAAGGACGCAAATAAGCGTAGCAACAATTGTGCCACTGTTGCTTACTGTATCTATTGTTATTGGCGTTGGATACCTGATGTTAAACAAGTCACCACAGATGCAGACACTGGGCTATGCCCCTGGGCTGATTACCCTGGGATCGTGTCTGCTCTATTTCTGGCTGGTTGTCTTTGACAACAACCGGACCAAAAGACAGATCAGCCAGTACCTGAGCTCAATGAACCAGCCTGTTGACAGGCCAAAAGCTGAGGGTCAGGTTGAGGGTCAGGTAGAGGTTCGGGCACACCTTGAGAGGATTATCACCCTCCTTGAGCAATCCAACGAGCTGGCCCGTGGAGGCAACAAGGAGCTAATGACTGCCATATCCGAGGTCGTCCACGATGGCCTGAAAAAACACGCAACCACCATACTAAGGTCAAATAATCAGCACATCGAGTACATGGTCTCAAGCATTGCCAGCATTGTATCTGAACACCTTAAACCAGGCATCGATGACATTATCTCCGAATTAACAAGGACGAACAAAACCCTCAGACAATCAGACACCCAGGGCATCCAGACCTCCATACAGCAACTGGTTAATGCAATCAGCGATATAAAATCCTTCAAGGATGACCTCTTCGTTGAACTTGCCAGGCTCGCCGAGACCCTGAACGTAAAGCAGGGCGAGTATGACGGAGAGATAAAAGGCATCATCGGGCAACTACAACTATTGCCTGGACAGATGCACTCTACATATACACAGTTAGCAACAGACCTCAGCGCCGCAATAAATGACATGCGAGGCATCTACACAGATGCCAGGGAATCGACCACCTCACTGGCAGCCGCCTCCACCGATGTCAGGCTCCTCACCGCGGGGTTGGCCAAGTCCACATACTCACAAGAGAGGTTGTGCCTGAGCTTCAATGACCTGTTCAAGAAAGTGGATGACATAAGCATACTCAACACCCAGTTGCTTGAAAAGGAAAAAAACACGATTAAGGCCCTCGAGACCACCATAGAAAAGACCCTCACCAACCTCGTTATACAAACAGATATCTTTACAGTGCGTACAACCGAGGGACTCAACAGATTCATCAACGACGTAACCTCCGGCCTGTCAAAGACCTCAGGCAGTATAGACAATCAAAACACACGGCTTATAGAGTGGACAAACAGCATTGACCAGCATATTAGCAAGCTCTCCACACAAAACACAACCACGCAGGAGGGCTTTAAAAAACTCATCGCCCTCATAAACAGCGCTATCGAGAAACAGGCTAATACACTTGGAAACAGCTCCAAGGCGGTAAACCTGATAAGGGAGTCTGCCGTTTTATTGCTAACCGCCTCTGCGGATGTTAGGCTAATCACCGAGGGGTTGGTCAAGTCTACAGATATACAGGAGAGGTTGGGCGTAAACTTCAATAACCTGCTCAAGGAGATAGAAGCCAAGGGCATACGCAACTCCCAGTTGCTGGAAAAAGAGATTAACACGTTTAATGCGCTCGAGGACACCATAGAGAGGTTACTGAGCAACCTCGTTACACAGACAGATGCCTTTACAGGGCGTACAACCGAGGGACTCAACAGATTCATCAACGACATAACCTCCGGCCTGTCAGGCTCGGTAAACGGCCTCCGCGGGGTCATTAACATTCAGACCGAGCTGGTTGATGAGATATCATCCACGATGGTACAACTCAACGACAAGCTCAAGGGGTAACGTTATTGTCCGACATTGACATAGAGGCCATTGAGAAGTCGATCAGCTCAATTGGACAATCAGGGCTGACCTATGATTGCGCCGCCCTTGATGGGCTCGCCAATAAAGACCAGGACCACCCAGCTACCCCTGTCTTAAATCCCCCCCCACGTTACAGGTCTGAGCTCAGGAGGATCAAGAACAAGATCAACGCCTCTATGGCCATACACAATCGTATGCCCGAGCTGACCCATCGGGAGCTTAGGCTCCTGGCATATGATCACGACCTGCCGATAAACAATAAATCTATCTACCTAAGGTTATTAGAGGCAATAAAAACATCAGGGATAAGCTCCTGTCTGCTCTACAAGAATCTGCTCTTTGTGTATTTCAAGAGGTACAGGTATTTCATTGAACATCAAGCCCTCTTGCTACCCCTGAAGGAGCTGTGGCTGTCATGGGGGCAAGGCGCTCAGGATGCCTGCGATCTCTCTAATGTAGCAGGGGCAGTGGAGGTGTACTTCTCCAGTGAGGCACCGCTTAACATCGCCAGGTGCATACTAGGCGAAAAGGAGAAAGACCCCCGAAATCAATCTATGCACCCGGCAATCAATACCCTCCTGCTAAGACACCACTTATTGCCCGGCACTGATGACCTGTTGACAGAGACATATAACAGTATTATTAATCTATGCCTGGATGGCTTTAGCAATCCCCTCTACCTCAACGTCTTGTTGTATGAGGTACTGCTGCCAAATAGCCAATCGGAGAACCAACCAGAGGGCCAATCAAACAAGGGCATCATCGATAAGGCACGCTCCAGAGAGATCGTCTCCGAGCTGCTACGACTCGCCGACTCCTTCGTCACAGACAAGGCCGCCTGCGAAAAGAAACTAAAGAGATACTTCATGACCCAGTATGGCCTTGGAGACCCTCGCAATCCCTGCTGTACAGATAACTGGAGCGGTGTGGATGAGCAATCAATCAGTATATTCAGGAGGTGGTTGGTCGAGGACGATATAGTATTCTTCTTCAAATTCCTATCGGATGACCGCAACGATGCCTATGGCCGGAGGTCGTTATGGTTGCGCCTTGCAAACTCAATACAGGACAGTCGCATATTTATCTCCAACTACCACTACAATGCCCGTAGAGAGGTCATCGAAAGAGCAAGGCAAGACGGCAGGGAACCCTCCTCTTTGCACTGCGACAGCGGCAGGCTTAATTCAAGCTGCATAGCGTTTAACCTTGACAACCTCCTCTATGCCATAGAGTTTACCGAACCTGATACCGCCCTGTATATCTACCATAAGGAGGTATTTGACATAGACCTGACACAAGACAAACTCAATATCTCAGACCTTAAAAAGATAGATGCCCCCACGGCAACTCAAAACACTCAAATGATGCAGTTTTACTACCACACGAGCTACCCCGCCCTGCGCTTCTATCACAGCAACAACTGGCAACTCTTTGTGGAAAAGTATCTGTCACTCTACAACATAAAGGCACACCCCAGTTAAAGAATGAGGGAGGGCAAGGCCCTCCCTTCTCTCTTACCGTCTCTACCGTTTTGTTGTGAGTGCCTTAAGTGCCCAGAACGTGTAGATGTTTGTCCAGAAGTCCTGCCTGTCCTTGAGGCCTAGGCTCAACAGGAAGGGTCTTATCTGGTTTGCGTACATGGAGGCGATCACGACAAAGGGACGTCTGCTGGTCTGGGCCAACTGCTGTAGGTGAGACGGCTGATGTATTGCCAGCCCCATGAGGTGCTTGTCACACCTGTTGGGGTCGCTGTCGATGAGGCCATCTACGTGTATGTTTGAGTTCAGGAGCATGTTGAGGGTCAACTCCCCTGCCTGACCTGCCCCCCAGATGTATAAGGGCCGCTTGCTAAAGAGGTTGTTGACCGTGACCGTCTGCTTTAACCGGTTGAGGTAGCTCTGTTGATGGTACAGGCGGATTTCGAGGTTTTCGTGGGCTGGCAGTTGCCCCTTGCGGGAGAGGGCATCGGGCGTGGTCCAGTACAGACCGGTGACCTCCGGTATGTGGTGTATTTCATACCTCTGCCCCAGACGTAGCCAGAAGTCCTGATCCCCGATGGCCTTGTATCTGGCGTCAAAGTATCCGATGTCGTCGTGGACGCCCCTGCGCCACATGGGGTGTGGGCCTATCAGGCAGTTGCACAAGAGGTCCTCGTAGCAGAACTCAGGCCATCTGTAGATGTCACAGCAGTGGTGGTTGTCAAAGGTTTGATGGGGCACCTCAGTGAGATAAGAGTCACCGTAGACGAGCATACAGTTGGGGTTGTCGTTGAGGTGACCGGCCAGGAGCTCCAAGGCATCCATTCTCAGGCGGTCGTTTGTGCTAAAGGTAGTGATGTATTGACCACGAGCTATCTTTACAGCGATATTCCACGCCTCATACACACCGATCCTGGTGCCGGTTCTGACGTAGGTGATATTGTGATACTGGCGCTGATACTCATGCACTATCGCACGCTCATCCTGTGTGGAGGCCGCATCTACGACGATGATCTCTGTGCCCTGGGCGATGGTCTGCCCTTGAAGGTCTTCCAGGCACTCGCGCATAAACCCCTCCGAGTTGTACGTGGAGACCAGGACACTCACAAGGGGGGAGTCATCTCCAGCGTAGATAGTTGGTAAGGCGCCCTCTTGCATCCCACTCACTTTATGGGAGGGGCCAGGGGAGAGATAGTTGATGACCTCAACGTCCCTTGAGGTGAGGTAACTGTCGGACCATCTCCACCGATGGCTAGGAGGTTGACAGTGCCGTTGCCCAGGGTCGCTAAATTGACCGGCGCCTCTGGTATTATCGACGACAATCCGTGGCCTTGTCAGTTGGCCATCTGTCGGGGACAAGGTCATCTTCATGGCCTGTACAATGGCCTCCGGCGATATATCGCTGACACAATGGGCAGAGCGATATATGCAGTTCCAGTTGCATCCGTAGCACTCTAGTGGCAGACACACGGCCGTTGTCAATGGGCTGTAGGGTATGAAGCGCCCAAAGTGTCCACCGCCAAGCACCACCACGTTGGCAACCCCCAGGGCAGAGGCCATGTGCGCCCCGGAGGAGTCGCAACCCAGGTAGAGGCGACACCTGCCAATTATCGCGGCACACTGACGAAGCGTCGTCTTACCGGTGAGGTCGTGGCAGTAGGGCAGCTCTGCCCTTATGAGGTGGGCCGCCTCGGAGGCATCCCCGCCTCCAACGATCACACAGTTGTAGCCCTTAAAGTGGCCAATGACCTGGGCATAGGCCTTGTATATATTGTGGTGGTTTTTTGCCCAGGGAAAGAGCGCTATCGTATCTTGCGGCAAGAGCGCGTTTTCCTTGAAGAAGTCATCGGCAAAGGCCATGTCCTGCCCACAGAGCCATAGGAGCGGTCTGAGACCGTCCCGTGTGGTATCGATACCGATGCCCCTTAAGAACTCCTCGTGCCTGTACATCTCGGTGCGTTGTTGACAGCAGGTGTAGATTAACTTTGTGTAAAGCGTGTTATTGGTCTGTCGCAGTTGTGTGGTCATACCGTTTGCAAGGTCTCCGTTGAAGGCGATCCTCTCTGTGGCCATGCTGCCGATGGTAAGGATGTCGGTCAGTGGTTCTCGTGAAAAGACCGAATTCAATGCTATATCCGGCTTAAGAAGGCGCAGCCTCTCTATCAGCTCGTCCCGATACGCCTCGTTGGCGTAGGCCATCGCCCGGTCAAAGGTGATGACGCCATCGATCTCAGGGCAATGCTCATAGAGTTCAGCAACGTGGCCCTGGCAGAGGACTGTTATGGCGTGATCGGGGAATCTCTTTTTTATCTCAGGCAGCATCGATGAGGCAAGGATATTGTCCCCGATGGAGTCTGTTCGTACCCACAGTAAGGTCATATTTCTACTGCCATTGCCGTTTTGCACCTTTGTCATATATGCGTCAATCCTTCTTCATGAACTACCTGAATATATACTTAAGTATGACACATAATTAAACCCTGATTCAACATTAGAATTGCTGCTAACGATAATTAAAGACTCTTAAAAAATATATACATATTGCCCTTGACATCAACTGCTTCCTAACTGGTAAAATAAGTATGCCGCAGTTGTGGTGATTCTGTTTGAAGGGAAAGGCATGGAAAGCGTAAAGATAAATAAAATAGATACTAACGCCTCGGAAGATGAACTAAGCCAGGCTGTCTTCTTGCT
This sequence comes from Nitrospirota bacterium, assembly GCA_015233725.1. Taxonomy (GTDB): domain Bacteria; phylum Nitrospirota; class Thermodesulfovibrionia; order Thermodesulfovibrionales; family Magnetobacteriaceae; genus Magnetobacterium. Next base: position 9,923 of record JADFXD010000001.1, read on the forward strand.
CCATCACGATGATGGCATGTTGCGAATGGAGCGTGATAACCGCAATATGAAAAATATAATGGACGACGTCTTAACCAGCGACTCCAACTGCATCGACGTTGGCGCACACGCAGGTGAGGTCCTGGACTGGATCGTTCAACGCGCCCCTGTGGGAAGCCACTATGCCTTTGAACCCCTCCCACGCTTTATCCCCCAGTTAAAGACCAGGTTTCCAGGCGTTAAGGTCTATCAGTGCGCACTGAGTAACAGCGCTGGCATCAGCAAGTTTTGCCACTTTGTTAATATCCCAGGCTGGAGCGGCCTCAGACCACAACCCTGCCCCATTGAACCGGTCGCTGAGGAGATCGAGGTGGAGGTCAACCTGATGGATGATATAATACCACAACAATTGCAGATCAGACTCATAAAGATTGACGTGGAAGGCGGAGAATACGGTGTCATAGACGGGGCTAAAAAGACCGTCAGGCGATGTAAACCTTATATTATCTTTGAACACGCCAAGGTGCACGCCTTTGGTTATGGCACCACGCCTCAGATGCTATACGACCTCATCGTGGAGGACTGCGGATTGGCCGTCTTCAGCCTCGATGGTAATGGGCCTCACTCAAAGAACACCTTCGTATCAATATACGAAGAGGCATTCATCACCCGATACAAAAGACATACCGAGACAAACTTCCTGGCAAGACCAATCTAACAAAGAAGGGGGACACTGTAAGTGAAAGAACATCCAGGGAAAAAGAGCTTGAAGATAGCCGGGGAGGTCGATCCATCACGTGATCTCACAAAAATAGACACAGATTCAGATTATTCTAAACATATAGGATGGCTTTTTAGGGAAATCAGGCCACGTAAGATTGTAGAGACCGGTACCTACCTGGGTACTGGTTCAACCGCCATAATAGCATCTACCCTTAAAGAACTTGCCATTGAAGACTGTGTGTTTTACTCAATAGAGGTAAATCCATTTCATTATAAGCACGCTGTCGAGAACCTGACTGAAAGCAAATTGATCGATTATGTAACACCCGTAAACGGCCTCTCTATTGCTCGCAACCTCCTGCCTAAGATGGAGGAGATAGAAGAGAAACTTGTAAGAAACCTCGAGTTTGAAGACATATTCGTTGATCATAAACAAGAGGATCGCTCAATACTATATTTTAATGAGACAAACTTTGAAGACCTCCCCGATGATCTTTTGGGCAAATACATCGCAGAATTTGACTATCAACCGGATTTTATAATGCTTGACAGCGCCGGACATATCGGATTTATCGAATTTAGCTATGTCGTCTCCATCCTCAAAGGGCCGTGTGTCTTTGCCATAGACGACATCTATCACGTCAAACATCACAAGAGCCTATTGGCTATGAGATCAGACAAAAGATTTGAAATAATAAAGGAATCAAAAGAAAAATTCGGATTCTGCACCGCAAGATTCACCCCATAAAAAAAAATTCCTGTAAATATTTCTGTGATGAAGCAGGCACATATTTGGAGTTAAGAATTATGGGGTCAAGGGGCACTGGTGCCCTTGCAGGGGGTTCTAAAGGGGGGCGGCAGGCGTCCCCCTTTCTTTCTTCTTTACTTACTTCAGGATATCATCACAGGATTTTTTACAGTAAGTCTTATTTTATGAAGGAGTCGTTGAGCTTGCTGCGTTGACGCATTAAGTCTATTATGGCAACCTGTTTAGTCCTTGCGTCCTCATTGCGACATAGCGCCTTACGTATGTTGCCTGCGAGTGCCCAACTGGTGATAGACTCCGGTATTCCAAGGCTTATTGTACCGATGTCGTCAGCCAGTTCCTGCAGCTTCTCTCCCCTGATGACAGACAACGGATAAGCGCCGGCCAAAAAACTCAATACCGTGAAATGATACCGCCACGAGATGGTTACATCGCAAAAGGACAGTAACGAGATCATCTGCTGGGGTGTAAGGTACGTGTTTGGCGCCATAATCGGTCTTGACTTCATCAGTGAGGCAACGGACAAGGCGGCCTCTTTGTCATAAGACAGTCCCTCGCGAACCTCGTTGCACAGAAACGCTATCTGTATGGCGTCCGTCTGTGCCAGATCGTCCAGGGCCTGAGCGAATTGTGCCTTTATCCATGCGTTATTATGCCAGCGCTCGTTGACCATGTTAACACCAACCAGTGGAGAGTCCTGTCTCCAACCTATCTGCTGCCAGTATCGTTGTGCCCATGCCCTATCAACACCCTCAAGGGGGGTCAACCAGGCCAGATCGGCTGCAACTAAGACACGCTCGTGTGCAACGCCCAGACCCACAAGATTGTCCCTGCTTCTTGCACTGCGCAACGTCCATGATGTCATTGGCAAAAAGCCACGATTAAACAGCTCTATTGCCCCATGAGATTTTATATGGTCTGCCCCCACTCCAACGGCATGACATGGCACTGCCATTGTGTGACAGCTCTTGTATTTGTTACCCAATATCCTCAGAGGCCACTCTAATCCCTCCATCTCATTAACTATCGTGGCGCCAACGATAAACACCACATCGGCCCCTCTATATAGTTTATTGCATGTTGCCTCATCCCTGTAGTCAACAAACCGTAAACCAACCGGCAACTGCTTAAGCACAGGCTCGTCCGGGTCCCAGACCTCTATGGTTGACCCCTCCGGCAGTGGATAGAGAGACAAAAACCCCTGCATCATCGCCTCATCACCAATGTTACCAGCGCCAAGCCCCGAAAACGCTACGTGTACCTTCATCCTCTCACAAAAAGAGAAGAAGAAAGAAGGGGGCGGCTCCGCCCCCCCTCAGACCCCCCTGCAAGGGCACCAGTGCCCTTGACCCCATTATCTCTTTGCTCACAACGCATCTTAAATATATCCAACATTTCAATTGCTTCCCGTTATATCCAATTACTTACCTGAAGTGGCAACATTGTCATACCGTGAAATGGTAACTCCATTGTCTCGTCGAAGGTTACTATAATGGGGCCCAGGCCCTCGAACCTGTCGTGATAGCAGGTTGCTGTCTCTGTGGGTTCTGAGGCGCCGATACCAAAGGTATAGTACCCTGGTTTGACGGTAAAAGTCAACTTAAGGCGTACTACGCAGCAATCACCGGCGGACATATCCGGCAGCCTGTGTCCGACCTGTCTTGCGCCGCCTGCAAAGACGAAATTGCCAAGTCGGTCAAACAACGTCACCGCTACATTGGGGTCAATTATCGTCTCGTTTGCCTTGACCAGGACGTAGAAGTCCAGGCTGTGCATAAGTTCAACGGCCAGCGTGTCTAATCCAGCCTCATTTATCACCCTGAGACCAAGAAGCATCATGCCGCCGGCGCCGTGTCTTACAGCCCTGCCGTCATTATCCACGGTGGATATGTTGTCCAGGACGTTATGAGCTAGGATATCCTGGGGTGTCATCGACGTCTCGACACAGGAGGCATCTGACTCAGGGGGTGGGGCAGGGGCTGTGCTGATGTACTTCTTCTTTATGTTTAGGGATACGGAATACCTGTTGATAGATTCCACGGCCGGGCCAATGAAGTCAACCTCTCCGTTTCTTAGTATCACGGCCCTGTCGCACAGAAATCGTATGGCCTCCATGTCGTGGGAGACAAACAGGCATGTGGTACCATCATCTATTATCTGACGTATGGCCTTGAAGCACTTCTGCTGGAAGAATATGTCGCCAACGCTCAGGGCCTCATCCACAACCAGGATGTCCGGCCTTATAACAACGGCGCAGGCAAAGGCAAGACGCACATACATCCCCGTTGAGTATATCTTCATTGGTTGGTCTATAAACCCTCCGATATCGGCAAACTCCACGATAGATGGCATCATGGAGTCCATCTCACCCCTGGAATAACCCATCAGGGCGCCGTTTGCGTAGACGTTTGACCTGCCCGTGAATTCCGGATTAAACGCGGCCCCAAGCTCCAGGAGCGCCGAAATACGGCCATGTTTGATCACCGTCCCCGAGGTCATACGTAGGATGCCGCAGATTATCTGCAACAACGTGCTCTTGCCACAACCGTTGCTGCCCAGGATGCCCACTGCCTCTGCGTGGTTTACGTCGAAGGTTACGTCCTTTAGCGCCCAGAACTCCTGATGATAGCTATGTCTGTTGAGGCTTAACAGTTCCTTTATCCTGTCCCTGGAATTTGCATATATCCGGTATTTCTTGCTCAGGCCTATGACGGAGATTGCCTTAGCGGGTGACACCGCTTGTGCAGAGGTGGTGTTGTTCATAGCATCTCAGCGAAGTCCTGTTTCAGGTACTTAAACACAATGCCTCCAACCAGACAGATGACAACACTCAATGCAACAAGATAGATCAATCCGCCATAAAAGCCATCCGGTAGCCTCTGCACGCTTAACATGGCAACACGATACCCCTGCACCACGTGATACAGGGGGTTTATCCGTAAAAGCGGTTGCAACCCTTCAGGGATACTTGATGGCTCGTACACAATGGGCGTATAGAAAAACCACAGCCCGATTACGACGTTGAGCACCTGTCCGACATCTCGCACATAGACGTAGGCCGCGGAGAGGCACCACCCCAGCCCAATGGTAAAGAGACTCAGGAGAACAACGTAAAGGGGCAGGTAAAAGAGCATGAGCGGCAGCCTGCCGTCTATCACGATAATCAGTGACATGACTATGATAAACATGATCCCGTGCTTTACCAGGTTGGCCAACAGGTTGCATAGCAATAAGAGTTCTGAGGGAAAGACGCTCTTTGTAATAAGCGTCCTGTTTTCTATCAGTATGGTCAAGGAGCGCTGCATCGTCTCGGAGAAGAAAAACCACGGTAAGATACCACTGAGCAGCCACAATAAAAAATTGCCTGTCCCCGCGTGTTGCCCCAACTTGGATTTCAATACAAATGAAAAGACAAACGTATAAGTGGCCACAGTGGCCACAGGGTGTATGACAGCCCACGAAGAGCCTATGAGCGAATCCGCGTAACGACTCTTTAGCTCCCGCACCACCAGGCACTTTAGCATGTGTCTGTTTGTTACAATCTTATCTACGAAGCGTCTCGCCAGGCCAATCATCGTGTTTATATACTAACAAAATATCTTGGAGATTTGCTCGATATAAGATTTCATGGATAGGGAGATCGCATTGGAAATTTTGCCGTGCTGATTCATGTATACAATATGAGATAACATGTACTTATTATGGGGTCAAGGGCACTGGTGCCTCTTATTGCCAGTGCGGCTCGCACCTTGCAGGGGGGTCCAGGGAAGTACTGGAGCCGCCCCCCTTCTCTTTTTTTCTGCTTTTTCTTCTCTTTTACTTAATGAGCCAATTGTTGGGGACGCCTTTTTCGACCAACGCCTCGCTGGCTATACTTGTACCGTTCATAAACCAGATCGCGACGTCTCCATTGGTACCTTGCCAGAGGATATCGGCCTTGCCATCGCCGTTGTAGTCGCCTGTGTCCTTGAGCTGCCAACTGCCGGATGAGGCAACAAAGGCCTTGGCCGTTACGGTTGTCCCGTCGATGAGCCAGAGCGCTACGTTGCCAGTTGAGTTATCCTGCCACAGGATATCGGCCTTGCCGTCGCCGTTGAAGTCAGCTACCGCTTTTATCTGCCAGTTGGCCGCAACTGCGTGCTCAACGTAGGCCTTGCCCTTAATGCCAAGACCGTTCATAAACCAGATCGCGACGTCTCCATTGGTACCTTGCCAGAGGATATCGGCCTTGCCATCGCCGTCGAAATCGCCAACGCCCTTGATCTGCCACACTGAGGGCACACCCTTTTCAGCATAATCACTTGTCGATATGCTTGTGCCATTCATAAGCCATATAACTACATCGCCGCTTGTATTTTGCCAGAGGATATCGGCCTTGCCATCGCCGTTGAAATCGCCAACGCCCTTAAATTGCCAATTAGCTGGCAGGCCCTTTACTACATAATTATTTGTCGCTATAGTCGTACCATCCATAAGCCAGGCTACAACGTCTCCATTGGAGGCTTGCCAGAGGATATCGGCCTTGCCGTTACCATCAAGGTCGCCCTTTGCCAGGACGTGCCAATCACCAGGTACACCCTTGGCTGAATAGCCCTTGGAGGAAACATTTGATCCATTGATAAGCCAGATAACCGTGTCTCCATTAGAGCTGTCTTGCCAAGATATGTCACTCTTGCCATCGCCGTCAAAGTCGTTTTTAGCGCTACCATTAGAAGCCTTGGAAAAACTGGCGGTAACGGTCTTTGACGCCGTCATATTCACAACGCAAGTAAGACCAGATGTCGAATCGCAGCCTGTCCATGCCTTAAGCGTAGAGGCTGAATCAGGTGTAGCTGTGAGGGTATCCCCAGCGCCATCGGCGTATGTTGCCACGCCAGTGTTAAGATTCCATAGGATTATCCCACTTAATGCAGTAACCACGCCGCTACCATTGCCTGTAACGTTTATGGTAAGCGTCCTGTTTAAGGCAAAGTTGGCAGTCACGTTCATATTCTTTGACATTGTCAACGTGCATATCAGACTCTTTCCAACTGTAGCGCAGTCACCGCCCCAGCTAACAAATGTTGAGTTATCAGAGGTGACGGCTGTCAGTTTCGCCACGGTAGTTGGGTCTGTATATGTTGCCGTGCCTGAATTGCCAGACCACGCCAGATTTCCGGGGGACACCGTGATGTTGCCGCTGCCTGTGCCTGTCTTGGTCACGGTGAGGTTAGCTGGTGTAGGTGTAGGGGTGGGAGTCGGCGTAGGGGTTGGTGTTGGAGTTGGGGTTGGTGTGGGAGTGGGCGTAGGGGTTGGCGTCGCCGTAGGTGTTGGGGTCGCCGTAGGTGTTGGGGTTGGCGTTGGGGTGTGAGTCGGAGTTGGGGTCGGAGTTGGCGTGGACGTTGGGGTCGGAGTTGGAGTAGGTGTGGGAGTCGGCGTTGGTGTTGGAGAGGCAAAGACATACACGGCGCCTCTGTTTGTACCTCCTGCTGTTGATTGATAAGCCCCTGTCACAATTGTCTTACCGTCTGTGGTTATCGATAATGAATTGCCTAACCTCTCACCATCAACGGCATTTGATGCAGTTAATTTGGCCGTCTCAGTGGCGGTTGTCCATCCACCGGCAGGCCTTACAAACACGTAGGCAGCGCCTCTCTCAATGCCCCCTGATGTTACTGCCGCACTAGGAGCCCCTGCCACAACCGTGCTACCGTCTGAGCTTATGGATACGGAAAACCCTAATGCATCGCTATCAGCGCCATCTGAGGCGGTTAGTTTGGCCGTTTCATTGCCGCTTTTCCATCCCCCTGCAGGTCTTGCAAACGCGTAGACAGCGCCTCTATAAGTGCCTCCTGCTGCCGCCTGAGGAGCGCTGGCCACAACCGTACCGCCATCTGAGCTTATGGATACGGACCAGCCAAAATTATTATAATCAGCGCCATCTGAGGCGGTTAATTTGGCCGTCTGAGTGCCGGTTGTCCATCCCCCGGAAGGCCTTACAAACACGTAGGCAGCGCCTCTCAGTATGCCTCCTGTGACTACTGCCGCATTTTGAGCGCCTACCACAATTGTGCTATTGTCAGGGCTTATGGATACGGAACTGCCTAAGTTATCACCACTAGCACCATCTGATGCGGTTAGCTTGGCCGTTTGATTGCCGGAGCCATCTACCCATCCTCCACCTTTTGCAAATACGTACACGGCGCCTGTAAATGATAATGCACTATTGGCCCCTGAGACAATCGTGTTGCCGTCTGAGCTTATGGATACGGAATTCCCTAAACCGTCGCCAACAACGCCACCTAACGCTGTTAGTTTCACCGTCTGAGTGCCGGTTGTCCATCCCCCACCGGGTCTTACAAATACATACACAGAGCCTTTAGTAGGGAATGGAGAGTCTGGGTCAGCTCCCCCAACAACTCCAGCCACAATCGTGCCGCCATCTGAGCTTATTGACAACGCCCATCCTAAATCATCCCAATCGGCGCCATCTGATGCGGTTAGCCTGGCCACCTGAGTGCCGTTAGACCATCCTCCAGCGGACTTTACAAACACATACGCAGCGCCCCTATTATTGCCCCCTGATACCACTGATACCCCAGGAGCGCCGGCCACAACCGTGCTGCCGTCCGCGCTCATTGCCACGGAACTGCCTAAGCTATCATAATCAACGCCATCCGACGCCGTTAGTTTCGCTGCCTGTACCCAGGGGTCTATTACTATCGGAAACTGTGCGCCATTTAGCGCCACCTTTATATCTATGCCCTCAGGGCTCTTGTCAAACCACGCATTCAGCTCCTTACCGGTCTTGTCGTAGGCGTACAGCCCCCCGTATAACAGCCCGACGTTGCCGCGCTTATCCTTGACCTCGATACCCTTTTTGTCGCTGATGTATAGCTCCCCTTGCGTCTTTAACTCCAACGTCAGGGTCTCTGCCTCTGCCGAGGGCCTTTCCATTATCGTCCAACCCTGCTGTATTCCGCCGGGGCCATTGACGTACCAGCTCTTTATCCCGCCCTCGGTGTACTCAAGCCTGTTGTCTCTACGATTGACCTCAACCGTATGTCCGTGCATCTGGCCGCGCGTTTTGACCCGCTCGTTGCCGGCTTTCACCCCCTTGAGGGCGATACCAAAACCAACGTCCTTGCCCTTTATGCTCAGACCGTCTTTGCTTACCAGCGCCTTGAGCCGCTGGGCATGATTATTTAGCTCGTAGGACTTGCCCCTTTGACGTATCTGGTACGACTCGGTGTCTTTGCCGATCGCCTCGGATATCTTGTACTGTAATGGCGCCTCAAGGTTGTCAGGCCTTGCCTTTGTCTCCTTACCTGCTATGGGTTTTGGCGCTGACTTTACCTCCCTGACCTCTGATGCCTCTGGTCGTAAGAGTAGCACACACGCCAGAGATATTAATGCGATAAACCATTTACTAGCACTGCCTAAAGACTTCATACCAATCCTCCTAATCTTTTTTTTATGTGACATTGCCAAATGACAACATTACCAGCCCATTTGCAGGACTACCACAGGCAAGACAGCAACGCTGGATGTTTACCCCTCTTATTGGGGATAGTTGAATGGGTTTTCCCGGCGTATCTGCATCAGTTTGATGGGCTGTCGTGTCAGGACGAAGATGCAGAGGCCTTTTTCGTTTGATTCGTTGTCGCCGTTTTTCCAGGTCCCCTTCCATGCCACGTTGACCTCTATTGTTGAGTCCATGACATCGACCCGCTTGGGTGTAAACGTCAGCGAGGCCGTATCAAAGTCCTTCGTTGCCGAGAGGTAACCCAGATAGCCCTCGGGGGTTGATAGCTCCTTAAGGGCGGACTTGTCGTGTTGCTGATACAGTTGTCTTATTTGCTCGATTACCTCAATGGCCGATGTTGTGATCTTTGACTCATTGGGGGTAATCTTTACCTCATCCTTGCTGCATGACAACAGGACAAGCAGCAGCAATAGCAATACCTTTTTCATAAATAACCTCCCTGGCAATCTCCATAATAATCTCCCTTGGGCCATGTGATGCCTTCAATTATCAAGTGCATAGAAGCTGCCACTTCTCAGGACAAATATGCTGTCAGTGACCTCTTTTAGAAACTCGATTTCGTGCGATATTATTACATGTGACATTGAATAATTATTGAGGAATGCGACAATTCTCTCTATCGAGTCTGAATCCAGCCCTGCCGTGGGTTCATCCAGGAGCAAGACCTCTGGTGTCATAGCCGCGATGGTGGCAAGGGCGCACAATCGTTTCTCTCCACCCGAGAGCCTATGCGTGACCCTGTGTTCAAAGCCCGCAAGCCCCAGCATTTCGCATGTCCTAGTGACGGTCTGCAATGCCTCTGCGTGGGTCATACCGAGGTTCAACGGCCCAAAGGCCACGTCCTCTAATACAGTAGGACAAAACAACTGGTCATCGGAGTCCTGAAACAGCAGACCGATCCTCCGTCTGACTTCAATGAAGTCCTCTTCTTCTGAACGCTTCTTTCCAAACACCGCTACACTGCCACTCTGTGGCCTAAGTAATCCCATAACGACATGAAAGAGCGTTGTCTTACCGCTTCCATTTGAACCAGTCAGCCCGATACGCTGTCCCTGCCACAGCTGGAAGTCCACGCCATCGAGCACCCTCTTGCCATTGCCATAGGTAAACCTTACGTCCTTTAAATCGATGACCTTGTCTACGGCCTTATCCTTGAGCCTGGCTCCAGTACTGTGCCCGACCCCACTACTGAGCTTGCCCCCACTACTGTGTCTGGCCCCACTTGTTATGTTGTGATTGTTGGTCATTAGACAGTATGTCTTACCTGCAAGAACACCTTTGCCTCGTCAACCTTTGTGTTCAAGGTACTGAAGATATCTTTTTCCATCGACCTGGACAGACCAAGCCTCTGCCAGTCGACCTCGCTTAAATCCGTTGGTTGGGGGAGCCCTATACCGTCGTCATAGCCGTGGATCTTGCAATAGCGATTAGACATATACACGGCAGCGGGCATCTTGCTGTCATCCTTGACGGTGTTGTCATGGTGATGCTGGATAGATGTGACAAGTTCACCGGAGAGCGCCCACTTTTCTACAATCAAGCCGCCAATTTCGGCATGGTTAAGCGTAAAGAACCTCTTCTCTTTAACAATCAGTTGATCATAGTCCCCCAACTTCTTGATCAGGGAGAAATAATCCTTTGGAAAGTGCTTTATGAGAAATATCTTTCCAATATCATGGATAAGACCGGCAATGAAAAACTCCTCCTGCTTGATAGGGTCAGATATAACATGCAGCGCAATAAGCTTACAGGCGACCGCACAGGCAAGGCTATGTTCCCAGAACTTGTTTACGTTAAAAGACACGCCCTCACCCGGGTTAAACGACGACAATACCTCGGCGCTCAAGGCCAGGTTCTTTATGGTATTCATCCCCAGGAGGATTATCGCCCTGTTGATCGATACAACCTGCTGCGGCATGGCAAAGTACGCCGAGTTGATAAGATTGAGCACCTTGGCCGTTAACACGGGGTCTAACTTTATCGCGTTGACGAGGTCACGAGCGGAGGCATTATCGTTTCCTGTTATTGCTATTATCCTGGCAATAGTAGGAGATAATGCGGGTATCTTCTCTATATATGACAGTATCTTCTTTTGAATAGTAGTCATTTCCCGATTAATTGTTCTATCATCTTTCCCTCTATAACAATGTCCTTATCATAATTTAACATACATAACTATAACAGAAACACATTACAGGTTTCAACAGGAAAGATATTTTTCTCTTGAAATATTGACCGTACCTTTATTATTAAGTAGGCACGAGGGGTATCGAACCCCTGACCTCTACCGTGTCAAGGTAGCGCTCTTCCACTGAGCTACGCGCCTTCTCTGCCTGGAGCGTACAGACTGTACAAAGCCAGCACGAAAATATTATGCAATATATTATCGACCATTGTCAATAGCCCCAAAAAAACGGTCGCATAAGAAAATCATGAGATACGTTGCTATAATTACATGGGCATAAATATATTTATAACATCAGGATTGAGAATTAAGGGGTCAAGGGCACTGGTGCCCTTGCAGGGGAGGTCTGAGGAGGGGGCGGAGCCGCCCTCCTTCTCTCTTTTTTCTGTCGGCAGCAAAGGCGTGACCTCAACTACGATTGCCCTGGATGGGTAGGTTTGTTATATACCTTGCAACACTGTTATAATTTCAGAGAGAGAATATTAAGGAGTATTAAAGTGAACATTTTAATTGATGGCTTTCCATTGATGTTTGTAAAGACCGGCATAGGGTTCTATATCCATAATATAATCAAGGAACTCGTGAGGCTCGCACCTGAAAATGCCTATTACCTCTACGATACCCTTGCCAAAGAGCGCTTGCACACTATCGTAAGGGTGGATCGCAGGCTCTCTGCCCTGGAGAGATTCTCAAGGATATCGTCCGTACAATTTCCGTATATGACTGCCGCACGGGTTGCCCTATTCCTATCCTCCCTGACCACGGGAGGCAACAGACTGAGCCTAAATAACACCGATGTATTTTGGGGTACCAACTGCAGGGGGATATATAAAAAGCACATGAGAACCGTCGTCACGATCCACGACATGGCACACGAGTACTTCCCAGAGGCCGTTCATCCAGACGTGCTGTCATACATCAAGAGGTACATGGCCGAGGCTGCCTCTAACGCACACACACTCATAGCGGTTTCAGAAAATACCAGGATGGATATCATGAAATTCCTTAAGGTAGACCCCTCCAGGATCAAGGTTGTACACGAAGGCGTCTCCGATGAGTTTCGCATTATTCAAGACCCTGATTTACTTAACACCATAAAGGACAGGTACAACCTGCCTGATAACTTTATTTTTGCCCTTGGGACCATTCAACCCAGGAAAAACATCCCAAGACTCCTGGAGGCCTTTGCCCTACTCTGTGACAACCCCTCCTTTAAGCACTGGTTGGTTATCAGTGGCGCCTATGGTTGGAAGAACAAGACCGTCTACTCTTCTATAGCCAACCTGAGAATTACCAACAGGGTCAGGTTCACGGGCTACGTTGCACAAGGCGACCTGCCGGGCATCTATAACCTCGCCGACGTCTTTGTGTATCCAAGCCTCTATGAGGGCTTTGGACTGCCGGTGCTTGAGGCAATGGCGTGCGGCGTACCGGTGGTTACGTCAAAGGTATCCTCAATACCTGAGGTTGCCGGCAACTGTGCCCTCATGGTAGACCCCACGAAGGTCGATGACATCGCAATGGCCATTGAAGCGATACTCTCGGACAATGAGCTCAGACAATCTCTATCCACACAGGCCCCGCAACAGGCACGCAAGTTTACATGGCAAAGATGCGCCACAGAAACCCTGCTAACCCTACAAGGGGATTAAAAAGACGCAGATTCAGATTTGAATGAATATAAAGAAGATACCAATCTTCCAAAAATCAACCTTTAACCTTATTGCTCAGAGATATGGTATACTTAATTCACAGATATGAGGGTTTGTTTTTTTTTGTAATAGCTATTGAAATATTGTGTGTAAACATGCAACATAATTGGGTCAAGGGGACTTCTTTTTGGCCGGTCCCCATATGTATCACTTTTATGGGGGTCAAGGGCACTGGTGCCCTTGCAGGGGGTTCTAAAGGGGGCCAGGAGCGTCCTGAGCGACAAAGAAGCTCCGCCGCCCCTTTCTTTCTTTTCTCCTAAGTATATAATAGGCAGGTGTTTAAAGTTGGAAGAGTTTCCCCACTCAATAGTACTGAAGGCCTCCGCAGGGTCGGGCAAGACCCGCGCCCTTACGAAACGCTTTGTGAGGTTTCTATTATCGGCGGAGATACGCAATAACTCGCTACGAAACATCATCGCCATTACGTTTTCCAACAACGCCTCCAGGGAGATGAGACAACGCATCGTGCTGTGGCTCAAGGAACTCTCCATCGGCAAGGTCGAGACACTCAACGAACTCTCCGCCGAGCTCGGCACGGATAACGACACGCTGCAACAGCACGCTGAAATAGTCCTCGATGAGATATTTGACAGCTTTTCGTTCTTCCAGGTGAGGACGATAGACAGTTTTATGACCTCAATATTTAAGGCCTCCGCACTGGATATGGGCTATAACCCTGACTTCGATATCCTCCTGGACTACGAGGGGCTTATGGAGTACGCCTTTGAGGTCTTCCTGCGACGCATTCGACACAACTCCCAGGAGGCCCTGCTCATGCAAGGCGTCGTTGACCTGATCCACGACAGCCGTCAGGACGACAGGGCATTCCTGTGGGAGCCTACCGCAACCATACTCAGGGAGATCAAGGCAATATATCGCAAGCTGGCCTCTACGGGCGCACGACTGGTCATCAGCGACCACTACAGGGCAATGGAGACCGTTAAACACGCCCTCAGACAACAGGCCGAGGCCCTGCAAGAGATGATCGAACGCTCACAGCTTGAGACAAGCGGCGTCAGCGCCTTTGCCAACATCCTGGAAAATATCAGAACCTCCAGGTTTGCAGACCTCATCAACCGCGGCCTGAAAAACCCACCCGTTAAAAAACCCTCAAAGAAGAACCTCGCTGCTGTTGCCTTCTACGACGAAATCTGCACGCACTGGAGCGAGCTGACACAGACGATCAGGCGCTACATCCAGTTGTACTCTCAGGTGTACTACACGCCGTTTATAAGGGTCTACAAGGCATTTGAGGCCGGCCTTGACCAGGTCAAGAGGCAGCAGGGGATGATCTTTATCGATGACATCGCCCAGAACCTGTCGTTATACCTCAACGACGGCATAGTCCCCGACGTGTACTTCAGGCTCGGACAGAACCTCTGCCACTACCTCATAGACGAGTTCCAGGACACGTCGCCGATCCAGTGGAAGAACCTCACCCCGCTTGTGGAAAACTCCCTCTCTCAGGGTGGAAGTCTCTTTGTCGTTGGCGATACAAAGCAGGCCATCTATGGATTTCGCAACGCCGATTATCAGATCATGAAGCACCTGGAGCAGTCACCGCCGTTTCCCTGCGCCGAGCATCATGTCCAAGAGCTCAATACCAACCACAGGAGCCTCCAGACGATCCTCAGCTTCAACGAGGCGGTCTTTAAAAGGCTCCTGCCGCAGGATGACGACTACAGCGTAGCCGGCAACATGAGCGGCCTGACCAACTACACACAGCTTGTAAGGCCCGGCAGTCTGGCAAACGGCTACGCGGAGGTCCGGATCGTTGAACTCGATGAGGAGACCCAACCCGAAAAGGCCATCCTACAGGCCCACGTCGAGGAACTCAGGGGCCGCGGCTACAGGTATCGCGACATCGCCATCCTGACAGGCACAAACGACAACGTCGTAGAGACCGCCGCCTGGCTCAACGAACGGGGGATAGACTTTGTCTCCTTCAGCAGCCTCGACATCCGCACGCGCAGGGTCACGGCCGAGCTGGTGTCGCTGTTGAAATTCCTGGACTCACCGCTGGATGACCTGTCCTTTGCGACCTTTTGCCTTGGGGATATCTTCGCCTCTGCGGCGGCCAATGATGGCAGGGAGATTGACAGGGGCCTCTTACATGCGTTTTTCCTTGAAAGCAGGGACAACGCCCCACGGTACAAGGCCTTCCAGGAGCGCTTTGCAGACCTCTGGCAGACGTACCTTGATGGGCTTTTTAAGTCAGTGGGATACATGCCCCTGTACGACCTCGTAACCGACGTCTATGGGGTCTTCAGGGTCTTTGAGACGTTTAAGGACGAGGAGGCCACGCTGGTTAAACTCCTGGAGGTCATCAAGAACTACGAGGACATCGGCAATGAGACGATCCGCGACTTCCTCGACTACGCCTCAGACCAGGACAGGAACGAATCAGACTGGAACATCGACGTCCCCAAGAGCAAGGACGCCGTCACCATAATGACCGTCCACAAAGCAAAGGGCCTGGGCTTTCCCGTGGTCATAGCCCTCCTGTACGGGCAGCAGAACAAGGGCTTTGACTACCTTATAAACAGAGAAGGTGATGCCCAAGACAATGCCCAAGTGGATAACTCATGGGTCACCATATTAAAGGTCAACAGGAAGATTGTCTCGGCCGTACCGGAGTTCCTATCTGCCGCCTACGAGGAGGAGGTCATCAAGGACAAGGTCAACCGCCTCAATGCCCTGTACGTGGCCTTTACGCGGGCGAAGGCGGAGCTCTATGTCATTGGGGTCAAGGGGGCCAAGGCCTCATACCCGTTTAATCTCCTGCCCGTGGATGAGTTCCAGCCTTCCGATAAGCCGGACGTCGTCCACTTCCAGGGTGACGACATTGAATCGGCAGCCTTTCCGCTGCTTTACCATCAGAGGGGAGCGGCCTTTGTGCCGCGGCAGCGTCAGGCGTTAGACGTTGCCCCCTTTATGCCAGGGGTGGTTGACCCCTCCTTTATGCGGGGGGTCGCTGACCCCCGGCAGCGCGGCGAACTCATCCACCGGATACTGAGCCTCATCGATTACACCGGCGATGTTGTGTCGCAACTGGAGGTGATTATCGAGCGCGTGCTTATCACATCGGCCTATGTCGCGCTCAGGGCGGAGATAGCCGATATTCTGAGGCGCTTTTTCATGATGGGTGACATCAGGGAGGTCATTGCCAGCGTCCCTGGAAGGGAGTTTCTCAAGGAGCAGGAGTTTGCCACCCCAAGTGGTATGCTCTTCAGGATGGACCTCGTGATTGTTGACGCTGACCAGGAGCGCATTTTGGGCATGGGGTCGCTGACCCCTCCTGGAGCGGTAAAGAAGGTGGTGGTTGTGGACTTCAAGGTCAGCGCCGAGGATTCCCCCTCTCATCAGCAGCAGGTCAGCAACTACGTCAGGATACTCAAGGACTATTTCAGGGGACGGAGTATCGAGGGCATCATCGCCTACATAGAACAGCCACGGCTTAGGAGGGTGTAGAAGAGAGAAGGAAGAAGAAAGAAGGGGAGGCTCTGCCTCCCCTCAGACCCCTCCGCAAGGGAGCACGGCCCCCTTGACCCCGTAAAGGGTTGGTTGGCAGGTTTGGGGTTGGTGAGGTGGGGTCGTAAATTTCAGTATGCGTTTGGTATAATTGACACTATGTGTAGAGATTGGGATAAGTATAAACCGACAAATGACTTGAACCTTCAAGAGTTGAAGGAGGCCATCAAGTCTGGTCGGGCGATTGCGTTTATCGGGGCGGGGTGTTAGATGCCGCTTGGGTATTCGTTGTGGGCAGGGCTGATCAAAAAGATGTTGGAAGATGAGCTTATAAGTACGATACAAGAATGTTTACCGGACTTATACTTGAAGCCCCAAGATGCAAAAGATATTTTGAAGGAGATATCTACTAATCATGGCTTGTTAAAAGAGCAAGCGTATGGTTGGTACAGTTTTATTCATCTGACGGTACAAGAATATTTTACCGCTTGTGATATATATGAAAGAAGGAACTATGATATTGCCATAGGAAGGGGTCAAGGGGTCCATGACCCTTTGCAGGGGGGGTCAAGGGGGGGGCGGAGCCGCCCCCCTTTTTCTCTCATATGGAGGGTGCCATAAACGTAACGCTCCTGTCGGCGACAAGCGACCTCGTAGCGGAGACCATCGCCAAACTTACCGCGCCGCCCCCCACGGCAGCGGGACACGACTACAGCGCCAACCTCGTCATATTCCCAGGCAAACGACCCGCCCACTTCCTCAGAAAGACCCTGGGCGAAAGGATCGGCGGCAGCTTCATCCCGCCAAGGGTCTTTTCGATGGACAGCTTCGTGGACTTCATCTACGAGGACGCCCTGGGACTTTTTGCCCCTGCCATCGAGGGCATCGACGCAGTGGCAATCCTGTACAGGTGCCATAGGGAAGGCGCACAGAACATTTCTTATTGGCCGTCGTGCCCCACGACCCGAAACTGGGAACACTTCGTCACGCCCGATAGCTTCTTTGGCATCGGCATGAGCATATATCGCGACATCGAGGAGCTATGCATAGAAAAAAAGGGCATCGACATCACCGCCAGGGTCGAGGAAATCTTCAAGGAACAGTGCCCGCTGCACAGTATGCAGAATATCCAAAGGCTGTCGTTCTTCTACGAGGAGTTCTACAAGACCGTCAAGGCGCTAAACTACTCCACCCGATCGCTTAGATACGCAACCGTCTCCGAAAAGATCATGGACGCAGACCTCTCCCGCTACGACAAGATAATCGTGGCGGGCTTCTATGGCCTGACGACATCGGAGATAGACCTGTTCAATGGCCTTGGCAATAACACCAACGCTGAGTTCATCTTCCAGGACGGACCTGGCATACACGAACGCCTCAAGGCCATTGGGTTCAACGACATTACCCCAATTGCAAAGGACACCACGGAGCCTCGGATCGAGTTCTACCGCTCCCCCGACACCCACGGCCAGGTGTTTGCCTTCAACTCGCTGCTGGCTAAACAACAAAACCTCAACGAGCGCACCGTCATAGCCCTGCCCTCATCGGAGACGCTCTTCCCGCTGCTATTGCAGGGGCTCTCCGTCTTTGATGACGCCGACTACAACGTCTCCCTGGGATACCCCCTGTACCGGACGCCAATCTACGGCTTTTTCAACAACCTCATGCAACTGATAACCTCGATGGATGGCAATCGCCTGTACATCCACGATTATCTGAGGTTTGTCCTGCACCCATACACAAAAAACATCCTGATAGGTGCCAGGGCAGATGTCACCAGGATCATGTTTCATACCATCGAGGAGGAGCTATCTCCAAATCGGACAAAGACCTTCTTCTCCCTAGACGAGTTAGAGGACGACACGGAGCTGTTTGACGCCATCGCAAAGATACTGCGCAACTCCAGCGACATTAACGACTCCAACGACGTTAAGGACATTAATGCACACCTGATCAACATACACCAAAACACCATCAGGCGCTTTATGGCCTTTACGGACACGGCGGACTTTGCCACCCAGTGCATAGCCGTCCTGAGCTATATCTACAAGGGGAGCACCGCCCCGATCCATCCGTACTTTTACCCGTTTGCCGAGGCCTTTGTAACGACCCTGTACAAGATCGCCAACTCCCAGATGGCGGAGATACGTTTCATGCAGCCTGCCGGTTACTTTAATCTCTTTAAGAAGTACATAGCCACCTGTTACTGTCCCTTTACGGGCACGCCGCTTAAGGGGATGCAGGTGTTGGGGTTTTTGGAGACCCGCAACATCCAGTTTGACCGCGTGTATATCCTCGATGTCAACGAGGGCGTATTGCCCGGGGCGAACCTTGATGATTCGCTGTTGCCCTTTAGCGCCCGTCAGCAGTTGGGGCTTCCAACTGCACTCGATAGGGAAAAGTCCTCGGCCTACTACCTGGAGACGCTCATAGCGGGGGCCAAGGAGGTCGCCATATTCTTCGTGGAAAACGACAAAAAGGAAAAGAGCAGGTTCGTAGAGAGGCTCCTCTGGAAAAAACAAAGACGCAACAACAGCCTCAACGACGACACCCTCGTAAGAGCCATCCAGTACAGGATCGAGCTCATGAACAGCGCCCCTGCCCCGGTGCCCAAGACCGATGTCATGCTCGCCCTCTTGAGGGATAATATCCGCTACAGCGCCTCCGCCCTGGAGAGCTATCTGGTGTGTCCGCTGAGGTTTTATTACAAGTACGTCCTGAGGCTCGACAAAAAGGACAAGGCCGCTCAGGACATAGAGCCGTTGGATATCGGGAGCTTTGTGCATCACGTCCTGGCGCAGTATTTCAGGAGGCTTGTTGAAGTCCCCCTTACGCCTGAGCATATTGACCAGGCGTACATGATCTCCTGTGTTGAGGTGGCGTTTAGCGAGTTCTACGGTCAGGACCCCAGTGGAGCGGCCTATCTCCTGAGGCGTCAGGTCAGGAGGCACCTGCTCGACTTTCTCAGTGGTTACACGTTGCCGATTGTAGCGAGCACCAAGACGGTGATCAAGTGTGTTGAGGAGGCCGTCAGCGTCAGGATGGGGCGGTTCAGGCTCTACGGGGTGTTGGACAGGGTTGACGTCAGGGATGGTGCTGTCTTGATCCTGGATTACAAGACCTCCGCCAGGATACACATGTCCCTGGGCAAACTCGACCTGGATGATCGTGATAGTTGGTCGGCGGTCTCCAATTGCGTTCAGTTGCCATTTTACCGGATGCTCTATGCGCAGAGGTTTGGTATCCCCCCGGAGTCGCTCAGTTGTGCGCATATCTTTCTGGGTCGCTCCGTGATCGACGAGGGCATCGAGGTGCCCTTTCCCCCGGAGTTCTACGGCATCATCGAGGGGTTGATCCATCGCGTCCTCGGTGAGATCGTGGAGCCGTCGATCCCCTTTGAGTCAGCCGGGGACGTAAAGACGGCCTGCCTGAGTTGCGTCTACCGCTGCATCTGCAGCACGTGAAGAGAAGAAAGAAGGGGAGCGGCTCCGCTTCTTTTTCGCTCCAGGACGCTCCTGGCTCCCCTCAGACCCCTCCTGCAAGGGGTCACGGACCCCTTGACCCCTTCTTGCGGGGGCTTGAGGCTGAGATAACCACTTTTGCAATTACTTATATTGTGCGTAATAAAATTTTGGACATGAGATTCTAAATGTATGTTATAATATAAGAACATGGCGATGGAGAGGTGGCTGAGCGGTTGAAAGCGACGGTCTTGAAAATCGTTGTAGGGGCGACTCTACCGTGGGTTCGAATCCCACCTTCTCCGCCAGACTTTTTTTCCCTATGTTTTTTCTCTTTTCTTGTATAAGTAAGGGAACATAAATTTTATAACTTTAGGATTAAGTAATGATGGGGTCAAGGGGACTGGTCCCCTTGTGGGTGGGTCTGAGGGAGGGCAAAGCCCTCCCTTCTTTCCCTCTTGCGTGTCTATAACAATTATGGGCAGGTCTTTATTAGGCTGATTATTGTATCGTGTGTATTGGTGATAGCTTGCCTGCTAGCGCCGCATATGGCGACAGGACAGGACGGGCAGCTTGTTTACTG
The DNA here is from genome assembly GCA_015233725.1 of Nitrospirota bacterium. Lineage (GTDB taxonomy): Bacteria > Nitrospirota > Thermodesulfovibrionia > Thermodesulfovibrionales > Magnetobacteriaceae > Magnetobacterium. Next base: position 30,328 of record JADFXD010000001.1, read on the forward strand.
GTACGAGGGCGACGTCAAACGACATGCGTGGCAAGGCTGCCAGGGACAGTACGCCGTGTTGCCGGAGGGGACAGACTACACCTCACACGTCTATTACACAGACAGGGGCATGAAGACAAAGATGGCATTAAGCGGTGAGGTCATCGTAAGGTACGCCACCCACTATACGCAGGGTCAGGTCGCGGCTATCGAGGAGCAGTTTGGATTAAGGCGCAAGAGCGTCCTGCCGCTTGCTCAGGATAACTCCAGGGTGTATGTGTATGAGGCCACCGATGGCCCAATTGGCGACCCCATCGACCTGGCTAACGCCATCCGCGAATCCGCCCCGGTGATATATAGCTACCCCAACTGGTTAAGACACGTCAGCCACCGCGCAATCTCTAATGATGCGGTATCCGTACCGTCGCCCAAGGACACTGCCACACCCAACGACCCTTTATTCCCCCAACAATGGCATCTCAAAAACACCGGTCAGGGTGGAGGGCTCCCTGGAGCCGACATCAACGTCTCAGGCCTCTGGGATACGTACCGGGCAACACCGTCTCAGACCATTGCCGTCGTAGACAACGGCCTGGAGATAGGACACGAGGACCTCAAGGACAACGTCCTGCCCAACAAGAGCTACAATTACCTCAACAAGACCACAGACCCAACTCCCACCAGCAAGGATGACTACCACGGTACCAGTTGTGCCGGTGTGGCAGCGGCCAGGGGGTTTAACGCAATTGGCGTAACAGGCGTGGCCCCGGCAGCGGGGCTTGTCGGATACAACCTGCTGATGAACTTCACGGATGACAACGGATTTGACGCCATGACGCGAGGCTGGGACGAGGGCAGGATATACACCAATAGCTGGGGCCCCGATGACACCGGCGATATACTTGAAGCCCCCGCCCCCAGTTTCGTTGATGCCCTTAGCTTTGGCACCAGCAAGGGCAGAGGCGGCCTCGGTAACATCTACACCTGGGCCGGCGGTAACGGTAAGACCAACAACGATAACTCCAATGACGACGGCTACGCTAACTCGCGTTACGTCTTTGCCATTGGCGCATCGACAAACATGGGTACGCAGGCGTATTATTCCGAGGATGGCGCAAATATCCTGGTAAACGCCCCCTCAAGTGGAGGCACCCTGGGTATCACAACGACCACGCTGACCGACAACGGTAAGTACAAAACTGACTTTAGCGGTACCTCGGCTGTGGCGCCGATGGCGGCAGGCGCTGTGGCAATCATCCTGGAGGCCAATCCTGCGCTTTCGTGGCGGGATGTGCGCTACATACTTGCAAGTTCGGCACGCAAGAACGACCCCTCCGACTCCGAATGGACTATCAATGGCGCCGGACTGCACGTCAACCACAAGTACGGCTTTGGAACCATTGACGTATCGGAGGCCGTAAATCAGGCAAAGACGTGGTCCCCCCTGCCGCCTGAGACCTCTATCACAAAGACCTCCATCCTCAACAAACCCATACCCGATAACAACTCTGTAGGTATCGATGACACAATAAGCGTATCGGAGGCTCAAAACATGCAAAATGACCTTCCAGGAGACTTTATAGTTGAGTTCGTTGAGGTCTACCTCAACGCCCCCGACCACCCCTGTTTTGCCGACCTCGACGTGACCTTGACCTCACCGTCGGGGACACAGAGCGTCCTGGCCAAGGCACATTCAATCACGTGTCCGTCCGAGTACGCCTTTGACAACTGGCGCTTTGGCTCAACACGCCACCTCGGTGAACCAGCAACGGGCAATTGGACGCTGCACGTCGCGGATCGCATGGCCGGCAACACGGGAACGCTTAAATCCTGGGGCATCAAGCTCTATGGCCACAGCAAGGGGCTTATCCCCAAGGTCATGGTCAACGGCAAGTCTCTACAGACAACCGCCAGTTCCACGGACAATATCGCCATCACGGTCAGCCTTGCAGCGGGACAATTCACCGGTAAGAACGCCGACTGGTGGCTCTATGCTGTCGGTCCAAATGGCGTAAGCTACCACTTCAGCGCCGCCACCTGGGCCTGGGTCAGCGGCACTGGAGTAAGCTACCAGGGACAGCTATTTAGCCTGCCCACAAGTAACGTCTTTAACGGCGGTGGTCTACCCCCCGGGAGCTATACCGTTACATTCGGTGTTGACTTGACCCCGGATGGGGTCGTTGACACTAACTTCTTCGTATCCAATAGCGTCGATTTCACCGTAACCCCCTAGGGATTACAGGTCTTTGACGGCTTTCTAAGCCACATAGGTACAGGCAAGCCTCTGCTTGTCATGCCCTGTATGACCTGATCCTTTACGCTGGGACGTGGCCCGCTACAGAACATCCTGCTGTATCCTATCCTCAGGTTAAGCGCCGACAATCCGTACACCAGGATAATCGGTAAGAGGATCGGTAAGAACGCTATGGCTATCGGTAACAAAACCAGCGTCACTGCAATTAATATCGTCTTTTTCATCATGGTGCTATTATATAATAAAAGGGATGTATTTTAAAAGGGATGACTTTGTTAAAGGAGGGAGGGGCCCTTGCCTTCCTTGACTATGATCTGTTCTTGTGTCTTAGGCGTGCCCTGAAATCCCAGGGTGGTTCTGGGTTGGCATCTTGCCACAGGCCGGCTCGTGCGGCCCTGGCCTGGCGCTGGGCATTGATGTAATCGTCCATGTATGGGGGTTTGAGGTAATGCTTGTACGCCCAGGCATAACCAAGAGCTATCATCCTGAGATTTATATCCGCGTTGTTGAGTCTCAATATACAGACCTCACGGTTATAGGTCTTCTCCCCGGTGAGTGTGACCTCTACGTCCTTGCCCAGTATAAGCTGTTCTAACTGCCTGGTTGCCTCTACGCCATAGGGTTGACCCGGGGCGTTGGGCTTGGCCGTCTCAGGGGAATCGATACCATACAACCGACATGTGTAAGACTGCCTCCCAGGACCCGCCGATAAAACAACGGTATCACCGTCTTTGACTCGTACAACCCTTTCCCTGTGGTATTGCTGTTGCTGCTGATGTTGTTGTTGCCTCTTTGGATAGAACCTCCCCCGTAGACCAAATCTCCTGAATGACAGCGATAGCAGCAGTAATAAAACTAAAAAAACAACAACTGCTCTATTTTTCTTGCGTCCTGATATCCTTCTTTCTTTAGCCTTCTTCGGTTGTGGATTGTTCAAAGTCTTTTAGCACGCTGTTTAGGTCTTCTTCTGTCTTGCGCAGGCGCCCCTTGCAGTCCTTTATCAGCTCTATGGCGCTCTTGACGCGTTGTGTCAGGACATCTACGTCGATGGTCTCCTTTTCTATCTCGGTGATGATCACCTCTATCTCTTTAATAGCCTGAGAATAGGTCTTTTCTTCTTTCATCCTTTACCTCTTTGGGTTTATCCTCAACTACCCTCATGCGTAACTTGGGATGGACGATGCTATGAATCACGCCCTGCATCAGTTGTGTGCTTATGACATCACCTGTCTTGACCTCATCCGCTGCCTTTAACACCTTACCGTTGAGAGAGGTTATGCTGTAGCCGCGTCTCAGGACGTTTTCGGGGTTGAGGTGGGTGATGCTGTCGTTGAGGGCATTGAGGCGTTCTGATTGGCGCACGATGTAGCGCCTTGCGCTAAACAGGAGGGTTGTCGTCCTGGTAAACAGGTCGTTGCTACGACGCTGGACGTCCTTTACGTCCCTGGCCAAGAGTATCCTGAGCCTGTCTGTCATTGACTGAAGCACTCCCATGTGCCTTGATATCAACCGCCCTGAGCCATAGATCACCTTAACGTAATTATTTAAGGCATACTTGTTTTTCAACACCACCGCGCTGGCTGCCGTCTTAAGCGCCTTTGCAAGTGATTCGACCCTTTCTTCAAATGCCCTCAGACGCTCTATCAGAAACGCCGCCGCCGCCGTTGGGGTCTTGACCGTCATGTGCGCAACGGCGTCAACCACCGTCTTGTCCCTCTCGTGGCCGATGCCCGATATTACCGGTATGGACATCATGGCAACCTGCCTTCCGATGGGATAGCTGTCAAAACAATCCAGGTCAGCCGCCCCACCACCACCCCTGACGACAACCACAATGTCGATGTCGTCTCTGGCCTCTTCACAGGCAAGCAGCGCCCTTATGATCGAGGCCTCAGCGCCATCCCCCTGCATGACGGCCGCAAACAGACTGACCCTGAAGGCATACCCAAAGGAGTTTGTCATCAGGTGCCGTGTGAAGTCCTCATATCCGGCCGCCTTCAACGAGGATATAACGGCTATGCGCTGGGGAACCAGCGGCATCACCAAAGCCCTGTTTCTGTCTAAGAGCCCCTCTGCTGTCAGGCGATCAATGATCTCCTGCCTCTTTCTTGCCATATCGCCGAGGGTGTAGGAGGGGTCGATCTTTAATATATTAAGGCTCAGGCCGTAGCGCTCATGGTAGTTCAGATTGGCCTCTATGAGTATCTTTATCCCCTTGGAGGGCACCTTGCCGGTAACTGCCTGAAACTCCCTGACGATCCCCTTGTACCGCGACGACCAGATAGCCGCCCGCAGTTGTGCCTTAATGGCCGAGTCATCCTTTTCTACGAGCTCCATGTAGCAGTGTCCCTTGGCATCGACGTTGAGCGATGCTATCTCGGCGGTTATATAATAGGAATCAGAGAAGGTCTGCGATATAACGTCTCTTATGTAGAGATTAAACTCGTACAGGCTTAATATTGCCCTTGGCACCGTGTTGCCTCTATTCTCAGTGTCTTGATCTTTTCTTCTGATGCAGGGGGCACTATCTTTATCGCTATTAAATCGTCCATGCCCCTGAAGACGGAGACATCCACCATGTCCTTGTGTCTCTTGCCACTGTAGCGGGCCGTCAGAGAGGCCGCAACCCTCAACATGGCCTCATCGATCCCGCCCTGCCGAGCCGTTAGCAACGTGATCGGACTTCCGGTGGATTTGACCTGCATGGTGATGTCGTTGTCTGTCACCTGGGTCTCTAAAAAGTCGTTATCGGCCTCATTCCTGCCCACTATGGCCTTACAGTCTGCCGAGAGCCTGAAGTGTCTGCCGGCTCGCAGGATGTTTATATCACGCATGGAGGGGTCAGGGTCGTGTGCCAGCAACTCCTTCAGCCGGTAGGAGTACGTCACATCTGTAAGCAGGCATCCACCTGCCGGAGGCTGATAGTCCTTGAGTCCGATGCTTGCCGCCAGGCCCATCTGCGGCTTTCTGGTGCGGCCATTAAAGCCGTACAACTGTCGTCTATCGACAAGGCCAATGGTCTCAGGGATAGTAGGTTTAAGGTGCCTTGCGCACAGTGGCCGCAGCACCAGTCCCTCTACCCCGGCCTGTCTGTCTATCACGGGGAAGCTGTCTTTTCTCTGACTCATCGGGCGTTGTCCGACTACCTCCCCGGTAACGAGGAAGTCCGCCCCCACAAGCCCCATTAGTCGTCTGGCCTCCTTGAGCATCAGGATGCGGCAGTCAACGCATGGATTCATGTTCTTTCCGTGTCCATACCTTGGGTTTTTCACGAGGTCCACGAAGGGCTGCCCCAGGTGGCAGAACTTGACCCTGAAGCCAAAGACGGCCGCATCCGGGATATCGTCGTTGAGGTAGGCCGTGTTCTCTGCGTTGTTGCAACCAAAGAGCGTAAGGAAACGCACTGCCGTCACCTCCACCCCCAGCCCCACCATCACGATGGCAGCAAGTGTGCTGTCCAGTCCACCAGAGTATAATGCTATCGCCTTTGCCATCTCGCCTGACCCTCTATATATTAACATCTTTTCGCATTAAGTTAAAAGAGGGGCAGGGTAAAAGAAAAAAGGGGGGGCAGCTCCACTCCTCCTCTAAGTCTTTTTTAGGTTGCCAAGGAAACCCCTCAAGCCGTCTAACTCATCAGATCCAAAGTTCCAATAGCCTCTTTGAGCGCCAAGACCAACCGAATTAACGATATCGGGCATGATGGCGAGGTAGGCCTGGGCCTTTGCCTTTGGGATGTTTTTGGGTGGTTGTTGCAGAGCCTCAGCGCAGCCATCTATGAATCTCTCAACACACTGGCACGCATGATGATCCTTGGCGAGCATTAGACACAGGTCTTCCAGCATCCCTGAATCGGCGTTACCAGGCATGATGTAAATGCCTACCGCCGGGGTTCCTTTTTCGGGACTGGTGAACTGATTCATTTTATCGGGTGTTGGGAATTTTAGAGTTTGCAATATGTTAATTACGCTTCTAAATGTGTTCTCAGCGCTTTCTTCAGCATCGCGGATGATGCCTAAAAATTGCACGCCTTTAAAATTAGTAGTTTTCTTTTTCAAAGCGGGTAGTTTATTACTGAATTGGTCTTTACCGCCTACGTCGTTAATTTCACATCCCTCTATCCCCATATGTTTCAATAAAGCCTCAAAGAAATTTTTTTCATCTTTTCCTTCAACAGCCAAGATTATTTTACTTACTATTTTATCTGACTCCATCAACGCATTTCCCAATTGCTATCGAGAGAAGCCATAATTAAATTATTGTTGTAGTCAATTACGTCAAAGATTCCATTCTCTCGTTCTATTCTGTACATTCTTATCTCATCATCCTCAGTGTTCCTTGCACTGTATGATTCAGCCAACGCCTGTATACATTCCATAGAGTGAGTGGTTGCAAATACCTGAACATCAAATTCCTTCGCAATCTCATATACGGCATCCCATAGATCGCGTAGAGCCGAGTAGTGAAGACCCTTTTCTATCTCATCAATTAAGGCAATCCCACCAGCACCTTTTTCACCACGCGAGTCAACAATCATTGCAACAATAGAAAAAATCCTTATAACACCATCTCCCATTACACCTAGAGGAATCAGTTTATTTAAGCCTACATCACAGTAGATGACATTACCAACATTTACTAAACTCTCAATGGATGGTTCTATCTTTTTTAGTACCTTTATAAGTCTTCCAGTGAGTTTTCGTACTTGAATCCTATCAAAAGCACCCACCATAGAATTCAAATCACTATTAGATGCAAAAAACCGTACATAAAATTTTCCCTTATCTATTGGATCAGCTACAGTATCTGCATGTTTTACTATAATTCCCTTGTCATTCTTATATATATAACTTTCGGTATTATAATACTTTTGTTCTTTCTCCATTCTATAATCAAAGACAAAACCAACAAGCGCATTTGATACTTCTGGATAATCATTATTCTGTTCAAAGAACTTAATAGAAGTCTTAGGTATAATTATCAAATTTCTAAGCTCTGACAGTGATAATACCTCTCCTCTAATTTCAATGTTTGTAGTAATATCCAGGTTATGTAAAAAAAATGATAGATTGTCGCTTACTTTATGCAGCTCCCGCTGCCAAATCATATCTAATAATATATCTGGCTTTGTTGGCGCTGCAAGGAGGTACAACCCTTCCAGTATTGAGGTTTTGCCGCAATTGTTTTTTCCGACAAACAGGTTTATACGTCTAAAGTCATCAATCTCGATATGCTTTATCGCCCTAAAGTTATCGATTGTAATATTATTCAGCATATCTTTCTCCGGTGTCACCTCACCCTGTCATGTCTCTGATCATGCCAACTGTATGCAGCTTACCATCTATGCTAATCAGCGAGACAGATAACTCAATGGGAAACCCTCCCCCAACCTTATTGACCGCCTCCAGTTGCACTGCCTTGCCATGACCGCTACCTTGACCTGCTTGCCGCAACACCTCAAATGCCTCTATGTAGCGTTGATGGTACTGCTGCGGAGCGATTAACCCGTGGAGTCCCTTGCCTATTGCCTCTTGCTGCGTATAACCAAACATTGACTCTGCCGCATTGTTCCAAAACGATATAACACCCTCGCTATCCATAACAACAATGGCACCTGGGGCAGAGAGACATATCTTCTTAAATACCTCTTCACCCTCTCTCAGATACACCCTAAACTGCTCCTCTACCTGCTGACGCCTCTTGACCTCTAACTGGAGGAGCTCTCTTGCCTGGGCTAACTCAAGGGTCTGGTTCTTAACAGTCTCTTCAATTTCCTTGTGACAATGCTCAATATGCCGTTCGTTATGAATCTTCTTGCACGCCCTGTGCAACACGGCTATCAGTTTGGTTGGCTCCAGGGGCTTTAAGATAAAATAGTTGATACCGATAGAGATTAACTCCAACAGGTATTGATAGTCGTTATATGCGGTGGTAACAATAACTATCTGCTCGCTGTTAATCTCCCTGATCCGCTTTGTCATCTTGATCCCATTCATCACAGGCATGTAGATATCCGCAATGACTATATCAAACTTGCCCGACATGTACGCCTCAACCCCTTCCTTACCATTTGAAGCGCTAACCACACTATCAAAGTACCTCAAGAGTATCTTGGCCGTTGTGCTCCTGACAACATCATCATCCTCAACATACAAGATCGATATCCCCGTTGAATATTCCTTCAGTTGATCAACAATCTCCATACCCTTATTATAACCTGCATCTTATAAAAAAATCCATCTTTTGAGATTTCTTTTATCCTCGATTAAAAAAAAACGGCCACGATTATGATGAAGCATTACAGCACACACCCCAACCCAGGCTCAAGCCTACGCAGGAAGGGGTCAAGGGGTCCGTGACCCCTTGCAGGGGGTTCTGAAGGGGCCAGGAGCGTGCCTTGAGCGACAAAGAAGCAGCGCCGCCCCTTTCTTTCTTCTTCTGTCTGTTGTCATTGCCGCCTGATAAATGTTATTGTACCTGTACGTTACAAAGAAACTAAGGAGGATTTGTTAAGATGAGACCAGGACTGAGGGCCGGCACAGGCAGGCAACCACGATGGGTTGTCAAAGGAGCTGAAATGACCATGCTGATAAATATTACAGTGTGAGAGATTATGGAAAAAGACATAAAAGTACGGCTGACTAGACGCGACATCGTTGACAAGGCTGCCACCGTTGTCATATCGCTGGGTGGGATTGCCGTTATATTAAGCATCCTCGCCATCATGTTTTTCATAATGTACGAGGTTTACCCCCTGTGGAAGACCCCAAAGGCAACGTTGATCAAGAAAATTGACACATCAGGATTCATCTCCCAAGAGATACTCGCGGCAGGCGTTGAGCAATACAAGGAGGTGGCCTACGTTATAACAAAAAACGCCACAGTGGACTTTATCTCCCTAAAAGAAGGCAAAGTCCTTAAAAGCGTGGCACTAGAGAAATTGGCAGGCAAGGATATAGTCTCTGTAACATCGCTGCATGACAACGAGCAGTACAGCATTGGCACGGCAGATGGCTACGTCGTTTTAGTCAGGATCAGGGTGGCCTCCTCGTTTGACGCCCAGGGGCAGCGCGTCCTTGAGTCAAGCCTTACAGAGGGTACCCCTGAGCTAATTGCCAGCGGCCCCATCAAACAGGCCATAGCCGTGAACTCGGATGAGGCTGACAGCCAGGAGCGTCCTGGAACGAACGCAGTTGCGGCAATTACAACCAAGGGAGAGGTGCTGTTAAACATACACGAGCAAAAACACTCACTCATAGACGAGGGCACGACAGAGACGTTTAAACACGACCTCACCACCCAACTCAATGGCGACATTCCCACTGCCATCGCCATTGACCAGCGTCTTGAAAACCTCTACGTTGGCACACAAATGGGTCTGCTCTACCACTGGGATATCAGGGATGCCTCAGCTCCTCCTACCACCTTGAGGGTTGCAAGCGTTAAGGATACGTCAGCAATCACGGCGCTGGGCTTTCTGGTTGGACAGAGGTCGCTTATCGTGGGTCGTAAGTCGGGCGATGTCTCCGTGTGGTTTCCAGTAAGCGACCAGGAGCGTCCTGGAGCGCCAAAGAGTAACGAGGCCGGGGGTCAAAAGCAACTGACCAGGGTCCACGTCTTTGAGCCGCACAAGGCAGCCGTTGTCATGCTGGTGCCAACAAAGCGCAACAGGAGCTTTTTGAGCGTTGACACAACCGGAGACGTGATCCTACACCACAGCCCTACAACTAAGACGCTCTTGAGGCTTAACGTCAACAACATGCCGTTAAGCGCTATAGTCTACTGCTCACGTGGTGATGGCGTGATAGCCGTTGATCAGGCCTCGGCCATGTACCGCTGGGATATAGATATCTTTTATCCGGAGGTGACGATTAAGACGCTGTTTACCAAGGTCTGGTATGAGGGACACGACAGACCGGAGTATTCGTGGCAGTCCTCCGGGGCAGGGGATGACTTTGAGGCCAAGTTGAGCTTTATGCCGTTGATATTTGGTACGCTTAAGGGGACGCTCTATGCCATGTTGTTTGCCGTGCCGATAGCCATAGGCGGGGCCATATGCGTGTCTCAGTTTATGCACCAAAGCCTGCGAGCCATTATTAAGCCCGTGATCGAGATAATGGCAGCCATGCCAAGCGTTGTAATAGGCTTTGTGGCCGGTCTGTGGATGGCGCCACTTGTAGAGAGGCTCGTTCCAACGATATTTCTTATACCAGGGCAGGTTATCGTCATGGCGTTGTTGACGCTGTTTGTGTGGCGTCTTATGCCTCTTTCCTATCGCTTTAAATTTAGACGGGGGACGGAGTTCCTGATACTGCTGCCGGTATTTATCGCTGGATTGCCGATGTTTCTGTGGCTTAATGAGGTAATTCAAGGGGCATTTCTGCACGGGGACTTCCGCCTGTGGCTGTACAACGCGTTGGGGGTAACCTACGACCAGCGCAACTGCCTGATAGTGGGGTCTGCCATGAGCTTTGCCGTCATCCCGATAATATTCACAATAGCCGAGGATGCGATATCAAACGTCCCCTCACATCTGGTATCGGCCTCCCTGGCGTTGGGCGCCAACAGATGGCAGACCGTGGCAAGGGTGGTGTTACCAGCAGCCAGCGCCGGTATCTTCTCAGCCGTGATGATAGGCCTATCCAGGGCGGTTGGCGAGACAATGATCGTCCTGATGGCAACAGGCAATACACCCATAATGGATTGGAGCATATTTAACGGCTTCAGGGCCATGTCGGCAAACCTGGCCGTAGAGATGCCCGAGGCCCCACAAGGGGGAACCCTCTACCGCACCCTGTTTCTGTCCGCCCTGCTGTTGTTCTTCTTTACCTTCGTGCTAAACACCGCCGCCGAAATCATACGAATCAGGATCAAACGACGCCTAAGCCAACTATAATCAGGATTGAGAATTTAAGTAAGAGGATGAGAATTAAGGGGTCAAGGGGTCTGTGACCCCTTGCAGGGGAGGTCTGAGGGGGGCCAGGAGCGTGCCTTGAGCGGTAGCAGCGCCGCCCCCCTTCTTCTTTTCTTTCTTTTTTAGGCGGTAGAGAGTTGTAGGTTGTTGTGAGTTCTTGCCTTGTTTTTATCGCACTCCCAGAACACCCTTTTCTTACATCTTTCGCAGGTATTCAGGTCTAAACACTCTAAAACCTTTTCTATGGCGGCCTCTTTCTCCTTAAAGATATGGTCGGCACCTATGATATGGTAAGCGCCACTCTGGTAGAGGATGTGCATCAGACGCCACTTAATACCATAGAAGTAGACATCCCCACCCTCCTTGCGCCATTCCTGTACCAGACGTACGAGGGACTCCACACCGGAGACGTCTATGTGATTGACGCTTGATAGCATAATGAGGAGCCTCTTCTGCTGTGGCATGTGTGCCTTGAGTATGGCTATCTGCTCCTCCACGTATGTCATGGCGGCAAAGTAGAGGTCGCCATCCACTCTGATTATGCCAAACTGCGGGCACTGTTGCGCCTCGCTGGTAGCGGCAACTAATTGCCTGGAGTGCAGCTCTGGCACCCTCGATAACACCTTTGGCGTGGCGGTATTCTTTAGATAGATAACTATTGACATCAGGGCGCCCACGTATATGGCAAACTCAAGCTCTAGGAACAGGGTGGACAGAAACGTGACCGTCAGGATCATAGCCTCGGTCAGAGACGTCTTTATGATTGCCTTTATGTGGTGAAAGTCCACGAGGTTGTAGGCAACAACCAGGATGACCGCCGCCATTGACGCTATAGGGAGGTATGCCGCAAATGAGGCAACAAACAGCAGTATGAGAAACAACCAGACAGAGGCAAATATCCCGGCTGCGGCTGTCTTTGCCCCAGCGCGATAGTTAACGCCCGTCCTGGTAAATGACCCACTTGAGGCATATGAAGAGAAAAAGGCACCCACGATGTTTGATATACCCTGACCTATAAACTCCTGGCTACCATTGAGCCTCTGCCCCGACTGCAACGCCACCGAACGCGCAATGGAGACGGCCTCCATCAGGCCCATCATGGCAATGGCCAAGGCCGTGGGCATCAACATCTTGATCGAGGCTAATGAGAAATCGGGCATCGACAGAGGCGGTAGAGGGGAGGGAAGCGCCCCAACGACCTTTACACCTATGCCGGGATTGTTCCACCCCATTGCCACCGTCAAGATGCCACCGCTGACCATGCCAAAGAGCATAGCAGGCCACGTGGGCTTCAGCCTTCTCATTACGATAATTATGGCCAACGTAAATGCCGCCACATAGACGGAATAGGGGTTGAAGGCATGGATGTGTTCCATGAGCAGCTTGATGTTTTCGACAAGCTCTGCCGCATTTTTGAAGCTCAGGCCAAATACGTGCTTAAACTGACTGAATGCTATGAGCACCGCCGCACCAGCCGTAAAACCAATAACCACCGAGTGGGATACAAAGTTTATCAGAGAGCCTAACCGTGCCGCACCCAGTGTGAATTGAATCACACCAACAAGGACAGTCAACAGCAGCACGAGCTTGATGTACTGCTCCGACCCCGGTGCAGCCAACGCACCGATAGAGCCAAAGATGACAAGGGATATGGCCGTCGTAGGGCCCGAGATCAAGTGCCTTGAGGAGCCAAAGAGCGCCGCTATTATTGCCGGCACTATGGCCGTATACAGACCGTACTGGGGCGGCATCCCGGCTATCATGGCAAATGCCACACCCTGGGGCAACACCACTACGGCGCCGGTCAGCCCCGCAAGCAGGTCAGCCTTCCACGCCTGCTTTAGCTCGGGAAACCACTTTAGAAACGGAAATACCTTGGCCAATATTATCTTCATTAAGGGCTCAGTCTGTATGTATTTTACCTCATCAGCGCTCTGAGGTTGCTCCACATCAGGGTTGTCGTTTATATCTTGTTCATATACTGCAACGCTTCTTGTACTCATATTATACCTCACTCACTTATTTTACCACAAGCACTGGGCAAGTAGAGTTGTTTATAACTTTATGCACGAGGTCACCACCCATTAATCTCTTAAACCAGTTCATCTTCCGGGTACCCATGACAATGAGGTCACAATTCTCCTCATCGGCAACCTCCACTATCTTAGTGGCAGTGTCACCGTAGACCACCCTAGTGTTAAAGCGCCTGTGTTCTTCCCTTGATAACATGTCAGCCTCAGGGATAGATGCATCCTTTTCTGAGTTTATGATATCATCGATATTACCAAATCCAACGAGGTCTACGTCCCCTTCATAGGTGGGCAGCACCTTGAGGATCGTCGCGTAGCAGTGCTGACTCTTTGCCAGCTTGATGGCCTCACCCGTTGTATCGCCTGTTGCAGCTATCAACATCTTTCTAACGTTTTTCATCACTAATCTCCTTCTTATTTGTTTAATTTATCTAACAAACAGTGAGTATCATAAAACATGCCAGGAACTAAATGATTGATTTTAAAGATTATTTTATTGTCTGGTGATAGGCAGTGTTTAGATGTTAAACAATCACACAGAGGGATGTTTAGAATCTAAACAATGAAAATTGTCCACACCGCAAGAGCAGGAGCGTCCTGGCAAAAAAGAAGGGGTCAAGGGGGCAGTGTGACCCCTTGCAGGGGGTTCTAAAGGGGGGCAGCGCCGCCCCTTTCTTTCTTCTTTTTTTCTTTTTAGTCGAAGTCTATTTCGTAGATTCTGAGGACCTGGAGGTGTTGACCCTTTATGAACATGAACCTGTAGTGTGTGTATTCCCTGTTATTGGCAATGGAAAAGACCCGCTTTTCAAACGGCGGCCACCTCTGGGCATCCACCTGCTTATCCAGCAGCACCCAGGAGTTGTCTTCGCCCAGGGCCATAAACTCCCACGATAGAGGCATCTTCCCTGAGTCTTCTCCACTGGAGATGGAGTACCTGCTTATCACCCTTGGCTTGTAAAACACGATATCCGCAGGGATAGGCCTCTCGATCAAGGCCTCCCAGAAGTCATCCTTCTTCGTGGAGCCATCAAAGGCGTATTTAACCGTATTCTTGGTCGTGTCCTCGCTGACGACGCTCATCAACTCACTCTGACAGGGTTTCTGGTATTCCAGGGGGATTATGGGCACCTTGGTGTCTGCCGTGGCATTTAACAATGCGTTCATGTCAATAAAGACCGTGTCTCTTGATGAGCAAGTTGGCTCTCCAACCTCAGTTACCGTTGCTATTATGGTCCCGGAGGGGGTGTCATCGGCGCAGATGGAGGGCTGCTGGGAGGGGCAGTACTTAACCGCCGTGACAGGGGCCTTGAGGTCAATCAGGGCAGCGCTCAATACATACTGTATATCCTGGGTGAATGACGTTGCATTACAGTTAAACTCGTCGCCAATGCTTCCTCGGCCATTAAAGCCGGTTTCGTTGTTTAGAGGCTTGACCACGTGTATGCGTGTTATGGGTTTGCCTGCAAATGGGGCAATAGCGGCCTTTATAAACTCAAACTCCATGTTTGAGTTCCTGGCATTGAGATAGACATTGAATGACGCTGTTATAGCGCCATATACGACAAGCGCCATCGCAAAGATAAGGGTTGCCGTCTTTCTTATTGCCCGTACGGGTGCGGCTGCACCAGCGATAGAAGCCCGCACTTGCCGGTTGTGGTCCTGGGTGATTGAGCTCAACACGGATGTAAACATCCAGTGGATCAATAGCAGGGCAAAGGCCATCTCAGCGAACAAGAATCTCCTCATGACCAGTTTTGTGGGGGTCAATATCCAGGGAGTCAGGATAACAAATAACAACGCAACCGCATAAATGATGACAATGCTTGAGTCAAGGCGTTTTTTCCTGATCGAGGCGATCAACAACCCTGCCAGCACAGCAACGACTATCAGGAACACGACGTAACCAACAACCTTGGGCAGGTAAATGCTCCAGAAGTTAAACACAATGGGGAATAAGTCATGGATCAGGGGCGAGAGCTTTTGGGTCAGGTTCTGTATCGATATCTCCACCCTGTAGTTGGGGTCGAGCTTGATCTCTTCAAGTATCTGTTGCCTGAATCTTGCGGGGATAAACAGTTTATTGTTTAAGTAGTACACGACACTGTTGATGCCAAAGAAGCAGACGTCCCGGAGGATTACGCGCAGGATCAATCGTGTTTGGGGGAGCAGACCATTTCTCTGCGTACATGCGCTAACCGCTACAAAGCTGGCCACAAGGAAGAAAAACGCATGTGGCTGATACATAAACATAGTCATCAGCAGCAGTACAAAGGCCAATGCGGTCTTGGCTGTCCAGATCAGTAGGGTTTTTCTATCAGGTGGCCTTATCAACCAGGCTTGATGCAACAGCATATAACTCATCAACGCCATAGAAGGGGCCATAGCGCTTGGGGGCCAGGTCAAAAAGACATGGAACTGAGGTCCGGGCAGCATGAAGATTGACACACTGAGCAAGAATCCCACAGTAGGCGACACCCCATGCCATAGCAACAACAAGGCCAACAGCGCAACCCCACAGCAATAGAGCAAGACGACAACAAACTTTACCCTTTGCAGGTCATTGACGGATTTTATGTACTGAAACAGATAACATTCTATGAGGGAGGACAACGGGCGTCCTATCTTTAGGGATAGCTTGAAGGCGTTGTAGTTAGAGCATTCGCCCTTGAAGGAAGGCTTTAGGGAGTCACCTATGAAGTTGGCGTTGTCATGGAAGACTGACGGTAGCAGGAGGTATGACGAAAAGACTAACGACAGCAGGACAGTGGCTGATAAGAGATATGCAGTAAACCTACGGACGCTTAACAATTAATCGCTCTTTTGGTAATTGCTCTTTGGGTAATCACCCTTTTGGGGCACTTGCATGAACCTTCCTCTGGCTGACCTTTTGGCCCCCCTTTGGTAGTCTTTATGTTGATATATAGGCATAGGACCTTAGAGATATTATCAAAGCCGCTCCTTACAGTCGCTGGGGTTGTTTATCTCTAAGGCATTACGCTTTTGTAGAGAACAAACTTTCCTGGGTTTTCTTCATCGCCTCCGCCATTTTAAGATAGTCTTCAGGTGGAATCTGCCTTATTACCTTACCCTGATAATCGGCGACACGTATAACCACGCTATGAGTAATATCATCTATAGCGAAATAGGCCTTGGTGTAGTTTTTCTCATACTGTTGCTCTTGAGCCTTTTTATCTACCTGGCCACCCTCTGTTTTCTGTTCAACGCTTTTAGCGGTTACTTGAGTCTTGTCCTCAACAGCAGGCGTTTTAGTGTCGTCAGGCTTAACACTTGACAACGACACCGTAACTTGATCGTTACCCTGTTGAACAGCAGCAGTTGCCGCGTCTTTATTTTCAGGCGCCTTATTTGCTGGCTGGCTCCAGCCTGCAACCGGCGTTGTGCTTATGCCAAGGCCATTAATCTCCATATTGCCTCACCTCCTGGTTCACATAATTCGCAGCTCATACTCCCTTACTCCAGCACCTTGCCAAACCCGCTACTCTCAAGGCATGGCCTCATTTCCACAAACCTCATGGCCCATATCAGGCTATGGAATTAACCAGGCTCTCCGTTGCCTCTTTTGGGGCACTCGTAGAGGTGGTATTGTCTGTAGTCTCACTGGCCTTTGCCTTTGCCGTATCAGAGATAGTTACTGACACACCGCTTGTGGCCCCAGCGCTGTTTTGTTCCCTTGCCTTCTCCGCCGGACCTTCGGTCTTTTCCTCCTGTGCCTTATTCGCGCTATATGTATACGCTGCTTGATTATTTACTGCACCTATTGCCATACTACTTACCTCCTTAATCTATGCGATTTTAAAACTCTTGATCTATTTATCGGTAAAGTTTCCTAAAACTTTAATGCCCTGCAAAAAAAATATATTTGACTTCCATACATCACTCCCTTTTAGGGTGTTTTATCTCGCCAAAGGTGATCCTGAACGTCGTTCCAGGGTTGGTTTCACACTGTATGGAGCCTTCCAGTTGGTCTAGCGCCAGGGCGTTTACAAGCCTTAATCCCAGGGTTTGTGCGTTTTTGAGGTCTATACCGGATGAGATGCCAATGCCCGTATCGCTGATCTTCAGGGTAAATGTCCCGTCGGGTTGTACCTTTAGCTCTACGGTAATGTTGCCCTCCATCTCTGCCACAAAGGCATATTTCAGGGAGTTCGATACGATCTCGTTTATAATTAACCCGCATGGCACTGCCGTATCAATCCCTATGGAGCACTCGTCTATGTCGGTTATCAGATGTATCTTCTGTGTGTTGAGGCAGTAGGAGGCATACAGATGATTCAGGAGGTTTTCCACATATTTCCCGAAATCTATCCTCTCCATGTTGTCTGACTGATAGAGTTTTTCATGGATGAGGGCCATGGCCTTTAGTCTCCTCTGGCTGTCCCGAAACATATCCAGGGACTCCTCGCTGGTGATATAGCGCATCTGGAGGTCTAGCAGGCTGGAGACTATCTGGAGGTTGTTCTTTACCCGGTGGTGGATCTCGCGCAGGAGCACCTCTTTCTCCCTCAACGAGTGTTTCAGGCTCTCCTCTGCCTTGAGGCGTTCGTGTATCTCTACGTGGAGCTGTTCGTTGGTGGTCTTAAGCTGTGAGGTTCGTTTTTCAACGAGGTCTTCCAACATATAACGATACTTCCAGAGTTCTTCTTCCATTTTATTACGGGCGTGGAGTTGTCTTTTGAGGTCCTTTTCCACTTGCTTTAGCGAGATAGAGTTTTTGACCAACCCCCTTAGTTCGTAGAGGTTAAACGGTTTATGTAAAAACGCGCTTACGCCCAGCTCAAAACACCTCTCCATGTCCTCATCGCTGCCGTGACCTGTGAGCACAATGACCGAATATGGGTCCGTTGGGGTAAGTTCTATCTTTTGCAAGAACTCTACGCCATCCATAACCGGCATCTTAAGGTCCAGGATTATGAGGATTGGGTTGATCTCGTGAAACAGCTTTATGCCATCGAGGCCGTTTTTGGCCTCATAGATGGTGTAGCCGTATATCCTTATGTGTTTTTTGATAGCGTCTATTACGATCTGCTCGTCATCGAGTATGAGTATCTTGTGATTATACATCGGTTGTGTTACCAGCGACGGGGATATTAATGGTAAAGGTCGTGCCCTTGTTAATATTATTAGTCTCGCTCCTTACAGTCGCTGGGGTCTCACTCCTTACAGCCGCTGGCCTGGACTCGCAGGTGATAGTGCCATTGTGTCCGGTGATTATCCCATATACAATGGAGAGACCCAGACCTGTGCCCATGCCAACCTCCTTGGTTGTGTAGAATGGTTCAAAAATCCTGTCCAAAATCTCCTCCTCTATGCCAATGCCGTTGTCAGTAATTTTTATAACGATAGATTTTTTATCTTCCGACCCCCTTATGTCTATACATATCTCAGCAGAATCCTTGTCTTGAGACAGGGCATCCATAGCGTTTTGCAAGAGATTGATAAACACCTGCTCCAGTTGGTTGGCGCTTCCGATAACGGGGGGTAGGTCAGGCTCTATTTTTTTTGTGAGGACTATGTTGCTCAGGCGTATACGCTCACCCATGAGCAGGAGGCAGTTGCGTAAGACCGTTTCGATGCTTACCGGTTCCATCTCGACATCGTCACGTCGACCAAAGGTGCGTAAATGCTGGATTATATCAACGATCCTGTTTACCTGCTTATATGCCACAACGGCCTCTCTCTTAAGCTCATCGGTCCCAGCCACTGTAAGGAGCGAACCCAATCTTAATGCCCCCTGTTTGATCTCGAGGATCAGGCCCTGCAGGAAGCTGCTGATATAGGTAAGGGGCTGGTTTATCTCATGCGCAATCCCCGTGGATATCTCGCCCAGTGTGGCCATCTTGGAGGAGGTCAACATCTTCAACTGTATCTTGTGGGATTCCTCCTCGAGTTTTCTTATCTCCCGCATGTCGTGCGCAACGATTATAGTGTCGTTGATCCCCTCATCGTTAATGCTACTATCGTTGATGTCTTGGGGGCTACTATGCCCGAGTCTGGAGAGATTGACCAGGACGGGGATATCCTCTGAATCTGCGATCTTCATCGACGTAAACAGGTCCTTGACGTTACCCTTTGCCTGTGCCCCGTTGATGGCCTCCAGGATGTTGCCCCCAAATACGGAGTCAACCCTCTTGCCCACCAGTTGGTCATCGTCGTAGCCCAGAAGTGTGCAGGCGGAGTGGTTTACCGTCTGGATAATGAGGTCGCTATTGACAACCATAAGGGCGTCCGTAAGCGACAACAGGACACTTTCGAGGTATGTATTTGCGTGGAGCAGTTGTGCCGTCCTCTCCCTGACCCTTGTCTCGAGTTCGTCGTTGTATTTCTTTAAGGCCTCCTCGGCCCTCTTGATATCGGTGATGTCATGGAATATCCCACGCGTTACAGAGGGGACGCCGTTTTCAAATATGCAGTTGACACTGCCCAGAACCACAATGTTTCTGCCATCCCTGGTGACAAATACCGTCTCAAATCTACTGGATATGCTGCCTATCAAAAAGCAGTTGAAGTTGTGAAGGGCATTGTCAAAGTGATCGGGGTGGATCACATCAGAGAGGGTCAGCGATTCCACCTCGTCTTCCCTATAGCCGAGGGTGTTAAGCCATGAGCGATTTACGTACTTGAAACTCCCATCGGGGGTAACCACGTGGATCATGTCCGAGGCGTTGTCAAAGAAGTCCTGGAGTTGCTCGGTGTTTTTCCTGAGCTGTTCCTCGGCCAATTTCTTCTCCGTGATGTCCGAGATAAGGCCGTCGTAGGCGATGAGGTTTCCATTGGAGTCGTACCTGGCAACGGGGGTATTTCTTACCCATCTGATGGAGGCATCCTTATGGATAATGCGATGTTCTATGGAGAGTGCCGGTCCTCCTTTTAACATCTTGTACGCGAGATCAGTTACTGCCTTACGGTCCTCGCCGTGGATCATGCGGTACCACAGATAGGGGTCCTCGTCATACTCCTCCGTGGTGTATCCCGTTACGGCCACGCAGCCGGGGCCATGTGTAGTGGCGATGGCGCGACCGTCCTTGACCTCCACCGTATAGATGTAATCTGTAATAGCTCCCAGCAGGCGTTTATAGCGGTTTTCGCTGTGTATTAAGGCCTCCTCGGCCAGTTTGCGCTGCGTTATATCCGAGATGAGGCCGTCATAGGCGATCAGGCGACTGTCCTGGTCGTGACGAGGCACTATGGTGTTTCTTACCCAACGGACGGAGCCATTTTTGTGGATGATGCGATGGTCTATAGGAGGCGATGTCTCACCCGCGATCACTCGTCTGACCTGGTTTTTGACCATCTCACGGTCAGGCAGGGCAATCATACGATACCACAGGTATTGGTCTGCCACGTACTCCTCGGAGGTATAGCCGGTAACGGCCACGCAACCAGCCGAGTGACTTGTCGATACCGCCCGTGCGTCCTTGACCTCCACGGTATACATGTAGTCGGTGATTGCCCCAACAAGGCGCTTGTATCTGTTTTCGCTCAAGCGCAGGGCCTCTTCCACCTGCTTGCGCTCTCTGATCTCCTCCTGCAGCTCCTTGTTCACCCTGTCAAGCTCCTTTGTGCGCTGATAGATGTGCTGTCGCAGGGCGATATTGGCCTCAAAGAGCGAGTTAATGTTACTCTCTACCCGATCCTTGAGTATCTGCCTGAGATTATCTACAAACGACATCT
This sequence comes from Nitrospirota bacterium, assembly GCA_015233725.1. Taxonomy (GTDB): domain Bacteria; phylum Nitrospirota; class Thermodesulfovibrionia; order Thermodesulfovibrionales; family Magnetobacteriaceae; genus Magnetobacterium. The sequence goes on from JADFXD010000001.1 coordinate 51,197, forward strand.
CGCCTTTGAGAAAAAAGAAAAAAGGGGGACGCCTGGCCGCCCCCCCTCAGACCCTCCTGCAAGGGCACCAGTGCCCTTGACCCCATAATGCTCAATCCTCATAGCTCAATTCTCATAGCTCTCTGGCGTCCCTGCTGATGACTTCACAACCTTCTCGGGGTTGTAGTCAATCTGCGCCAGGAGCTCCTTGACATACCATAACTCTTTTGTAACAGCGGCGGGGATAGCGGGGGTCTTACCATTTTTTGAGACCACGCCATCTGCCAGGTACATCTTTTTGATCTGCTCCAGGCTCTCAAGGCGTTGGGGGAGGTTCTGGGCGTACCATGTCTTCTTATACTGGGCGTACTCCCTGTCAGCCGGAGATATCTTCCTGGTTTTTGATACCTTTGTTTTAGATGTGGCCGATTTGGAGTTCAATCGGGAGTCAAGTTGGGAGTTCAACACGTATTCTTTCAGAACCTCCCGGATGGCAAATATCTTGCTTACGTAATTGGCGCTCTCGCTATTGTCCACGTTGGCGGCAAAGGGTTTAGGGTTACCCCCGAATTTTCTATAGTAGTGACTAACAGTCTTAGGAGACCGATTGTACGCCCAAAAGGCCCACAACCATCTGTCGCTGTTGGTGACCTTGTTGCCATTTGTCTTATACGCCCTGTCCCAGGCCAGGGTGAGGTTATAATTATCCTTTAAGAGCCTGATGGCCGCCTCCGTGCTGCGTTGAGCGTGGCTCCTGTAGTCGATGTCCTCGTCAATGAGACCGTAGGACTTGGCAGTGGCCGGCATAAACTGCCAGTACCCCTTTGCCCCGGCCCGTGACAACGCCTGTGAGTCCCACGCGGACTCGGCCAGGGCCAGAAACACTATCTCAAAGGGGATATCGTTATCCTTGCACTTCTGGTAGATCATCTTCAGATGTCCGGCATCCAACATCTTATGCCACCCAACAAGCAGATGCTGATAGGTGGTTATGAGTTCCATACCCTTATCGTTTCTGTACTTGACTAACTTCTTATCAAAGTCGAGGTCTCTTTCGCTGAAGATATTTCGCCACTTTATAACCTGTTGCTGGTTTGTCTTTCCCGTGGGGGGATATATGTGGGGCGACTGATGAAACAACCGCATCAGAAGCTCACTGTTAGTGACCTCGGGTGGTTTGCCAACAACCACCTTCGATACATTCGCATTGGCGACCGTATAAAGAATTATCACTGGTAAGCCTAATCCTGCAAGCACTCTGTAGAGCATAATCAACCTCCTTATCTAAAGTTATTATATAAAATAATAGTTATATATATTGTACTCGCTACACGGCACCTGTTGTCAAGAGTTTTTTACAGCAAGAAAAATATTTGTTAATAAGGTGTTTGGCACTTGAAACTAAAGAAACACTTTTTATCCAGGAGCAATCGAATTTGAGATTAGCAGATTTCGATTTGATTAAATACAAGATACGTATCTCTTTTATGGGGTCAAGGGCACTGGTGCCCTTGCAGGGGGGGGCCAGGGAATTACTGGAGCAGCCCCCCTTTTTTTTCTTTATTTCTTGCATTTGCGGTTGATTGCGCTGCATATACCGTGGAGCATGTCCACTTCCCAGTGGGTGAGTCCGTAGCGACCGATGAGGTGCCTGACATTTCGTATAATGTCTGACTCAAGGTCCTCCGAGCCTCTCATGTCAAGATCGAGTCCCCTCAGCGCCTCTTCGATGCGGTCGTAGAGGCGGTTGAGCTGCACCTGGGGCACAAGCTCGGTCACCGGGTGCCTCTGAAGCGTATCGTCTCCACAGGAGAGCTCGTAGGCGACGAGCAAGACCGCCTGTGCCAGGTTAAGCGATGGTTGCTCCCGTGAGGTGGCGATCGTCATCAGGGAGCCGCACTGGTTGATCTCAGTACTGAGGAGGCCGTTGTCCTCGCGCCCAAAGAGTATGGCGACCCTGTTGTTACTCGATGCCCCGGAGATACCCGCAACCGCCTCCTTGATGGGAGAGATCACCCCGCGCGTCTTGCCCATGTGTCGTGTCGTGCCAACGACGATGGCCTTGTCGCCGATTGCCTCCGCGAGGCTCCTATAGACCGTGGCGCCCTCCAGGACGTCAACCGCCCCGTGGGCAAAGGCGTAGGCCTCGGCGTTGAGGTAGTCGCAGGGTGGGTCAACGAGGCAAAGCCTGGCAAAGCCCATGTTCTTTATAGCCCTGGCCGCCGCTCCGATATTGCCAGCCTCCCGCGGCTGCACCAGCGTAAAGTAAATGTTATCTCTTACCATAAAACGACGAAGAAGAAGAAAAGAAAGAAAGGGGCGCCTGGCCGCCCCCCTTTAAAACCCCCTGCAAGGGGGCCAGCCCCCTTGACCCCTTTTTGCGTGGGCTGGGGGGGTGAGTTGTGGCGTGGGGGGATGTATACATTCTCTCATCGTATTTGCAAACCTCTGATTAGATATTATACAATATATTGTCGCTTTATTTTTTTAAGGTATAATGGAGGGTGTTGTGAAACATTCAAGGATGTTTGTCTTATTATTTTGCATGTTAGCCTTTTATCTGGTTGTGCCTCACGCAGCTATGGCGGTTGGCATCACCGAGTACGCCATACCCACAGCGGGTAGTCAGCCGTATGGTATAACCTCTGGCGCTGATGGCAATCTATGGTTTACTGAATTTAACACTAACAAGATAGGGAAGATCACCACAGCAGGGGTTATTACCGAGTACACCATACCCACGGCGGGTAGTCAGCCGTATGGTATAACCTCTGGCGCTGATGGCAATCTATGGTTTACTGAACAACACGGTAACAAGATAGGGAAGATTACCACGGCAGGGGTCATCACAGAGTACGCCGTACCCACGGTGGGTAGTATGCCGTATGGTATAACCTCCGGCGCTGATGGCAATCTATGGTTTGCTGAATGGGCGGCTGACAAGATAGGGAAGATCACCACGGCAGGGGTCATCACAGAGTACGCTATACCCACGGTGGGTGGTCAACCTGGCGATATGACCTCCGGTGCAGATGGCAATCTATGGTTTACTGAATATAACGGTAACAATATAGGGAAGGTCACCACAGCAGGGGGTATCACAGAGTACGCTGTACCCACGGTGGGTGGTGGGCCGTATGGTATAACCTCCGGCGCTGATGGCAATCTATGGTTCACTGAATATAACGGTAACAATATAGGGAAGGTCACCACAGCAGGGGGCATCACCGAGTACGCTGTACCCACGGTGGGTAGTCAGCCTTTTGGTATAACCTCTGGCGCTGATGACAATCTATGGTTTACTGAATATAACGCTAACAAGATAGGGAAGATCACCACGGCAGGGGTCATCACCGAGTACACCATACCAACAACGGGCGGTGGGCCTGCTGGTATAACCTCTGGAGCTGATGACAATCTGTGGTTTGTTGAAAATAGCAGTAACAATATAGGGAAGGTCACCATCAGCACACACGCGCCCACACCCGCGCCAGATATTAATTATTACAACCTAACCGTAACCAGGGCAGGGACAGGCAGCGGCAGCGTAACGGGCGCCCCCATGCCTATAACAACCTGGTCGGGCAACACCGGTGTTGTAAACCGGCCCGAGCTCTCTTATGAAACCCTGATTGCAGTTGCATCGGATAATTCAACATTCACCGGCTACAGCGGCGATTGTACAGGGATGACCGCTAACTGTACCCTATCGATGACAAAGAATATGAGCGTCACGGCGACGTTTACCCTGAAATCCCATAGGCTCACCGTAACCAGGTCGGGCACAGGCAGCGGTGATATCACGGTCTCCCCAGGAGACCTGATGTGGTCAGGCAATGCTGGTACGGCAGATTATACAGACGCTGCTACGGTGATAACCCTCACGGCAGTTGCATCTGATGGTTCAACGTTTGATGGCTGGGGTGGCGACTGCTCAACAACAGCCACTACCTGTACGGTAACTATGTCTAAGGATACGAACGTCACGGCGTCGTTCACCCTACAACCCAGGACACTAACCGTGACCAGGGCAGGCAACGGCAGCGGTGATATCACGGTCTCCCCTGTGAATTTGACGTGGTCTGGTAATGCTGGCACGGCTACTTACTTACAAGGCACGGTAGTCATCCTCATCGCGACGGCATATTCGGGGTCAATCTTCACGGGTTGGGGTGGCGACTGCTCAGGGACAGCCCCCGCCTGTACGGTAACTATGTCAAGGACTATGAACGTGACGGCGAATTTCGCCTTAGTCAGGACGCTTAAGCTAACTATCACGGGCGATGGCAGTGGTACGGTTACAGCCTCAAAGGGGGTAATCTTATGGAACCTTAAGACGGGAGCAGCTACATATGCCGATGGTACGCAGGAGTCCCTGACGGCATCTGCCTCTGCTGGTTCAACCTTTGCCGGCTACAGTGGCGATTGCACAGGGACAGCCCCCACCTGCACGCTCACGATGACAAAGGATATGAGCGTCACGGCGACGTTTTCCTCACAATCCAGGAAGCTCACCGTAACCAGGTCGGGCTCAGGCGTCGGCAACGTCACGGCCTCCACTGGGAATTTGACCTGGTCTGGCAATTCAGGCACGGCAGTGTATACAATCGCTACCGTGGTAACCCTCACGGCTACGGTATCTTCGGGGTCGATCTTTACGGGTTGGGGTGGCGATTGCTCAGGGACAGCCCCCACCTGTACGCTAACCATGACAAAGGATACGAACGTCACGGCGACGTTTGCCTCACAATCCAGGAAGCTCACCGTAACCAAGTATGGCTCAGGCGTCGGCAACGTCACGGCCTCCACTGGGAATTTGACGTGGTCTGGCGATTCAGGTACGGCAGATTATACAATCGCTACCGTGGTAACCCTCACGGCTACGGCAGAGCCTGATTCGACGCTCAAGGCATGGACAGGCTGCGACACCACAAATGGCGCCACATGCGTTGTGACGATGACGGCATCAAAGGCCGTTACCGTACGCTTTTCCAAGGGTGTCGATGCCGTTAAAGGTGACTTTGACGGCGATGGCAAGAGCGATCTTTTACTGGTAGACGACTCTAACGGTAATATCTATATCTTGCTTAGTAGTGCAGTACAAACCTCATCTGGAGTAAACGCCTCATCCAAAGGCTATCCGGGCAAGGCTGCCTCCAGCCATTGGCATGTCTTGGCAACGGGTGACTTCAACGGCGATGGCAAGGCCGATATCCTCTGGCAAGACTCCTCAACCGGCGACGTTGTGGTCTGGCTTATGGATGGCACAACCACAACGAAAGAGGCTTACGTGCGCAGGGGGATGTCGGTGGATTGGGTGTTTAAGGGCGTTGGCGACTTCAACGGCGATGGCAAGAGCGGCATCCTGTGGCACAACACCTCCAATGGTGGCATAGAGGTCTGGCTTATGGACGGTGATACGATAAAGACAGCCGGTATGCCTGCCATCGTGCACTTATCGAAGTGGCGGATACAAGCGATAGCTGACTTCGACGGCGACGGCAAGACCGACATACTGTGGTATAACACCTCCGATGGCAGCCTCTACATGTGGTTTATGGATGGCTGTCTTATATCGTCAAGTGTCTCCATCGCCGCCACATCCGATATCACCTGGCAGATACAAGCGGTGGCCGACTTAAACGGCGATGGCAAGGCAGACATCATCTGGCAGAACAGTTCAACTGGCGATGTCGGGGTCTGGATTATGGATGGGGTTACCGTAAAATCTATGGACACTGTCTACAAGACCTTACCCAATAACTGGCAGTTCAGGAGCACCGGCGACTTCAACGGCGACGGCAAGGCCGACCTACTCTGGCAAGACTCCTCAACCGGCGACGTCGCGGCATGGTTTATGGGCGGGACAACCATAGCCAGCACAGGGGGCATCGCAAGAGGCATTCCAAGCAACTGGCTTGTTAAATAAAGTAGGGGAAGAAGAAAAGAAGATAAGGATGTGGAGCTGCGTAGACGACATGAATTAATCGCCTCCTTCTTTTTTTTTATTCCCGTTGTAGACAAAACATGGTGATTATCTTTAAAATACATACCATGATTTACACACAAGGAGGTGACAGCTGGTGTTGTAGGTGGCTATATTGATATGTGTTGGCTGTATTTAGCTTGTTAAAGGCAATGACCAAAGATGCTTAGAGGAGATATGGATGAAGATAACAGTTGTATTGATGTTTGTTCTTTCTTTTATTATGACTAACGCAGCCTTTGCCGGTGATAAACCATCGGCAGACAATACGTCTTATGAGGCGTATATGTCTAAGGGGAAGGCCTATTTGCAGGAGAAGAAGTATGAAGAGGCCGTCAAGGCATACCGTGAGGCGCTCAAAGGCAAGCCCTCCGATGAGGCGGCCAATCTTGCCCTCGGCATTGCGTTAAGCCGGCTGTCGCAAGACACCGCTCAGTTGCACCTCAAGAAGGCCCTCATGGTAAATCCCAATAACCCGCAGACAAACCTTGAGCTTGGCGTGTATTACTACAACAAGGAAATATACGTCGAGGCAAGAGACTACCTCGAGACTACGGTCGAGACAGGAAAGGGTACCGAGTATGAAACAACGGCGCTTGGGTACTTAAAAAAGATAGACCGTCAGATAGGTGCAAGGCCCTGGTTTATCAACCTCACATTAGGCGGCCAGTATGACAGTAACGTTGTCCTCAGCCACGATGCCTCGGCGATGCCAGCAGGTATCAGCAGAAAGGCCGACTGGAAGGAGCTTGTTTATATCAACGGCAGGTACAAGTTTGTCGATACCGAGCGCATAGAGGCCTCCGCCGGTTACAGCTTTTACCAGACGCTGCAAACCCGTCTGTCAGCCTTTAACATAACCCAGAACACGGCTGACCTCTCCCTTAGATACCACATCATGCCAGCGTTAAGCGTAGGGGCACAGTATGCCTTTGAGTATATACTGTTTGGCGGCAAGACCTACGACCATGCGCACTCCATCGGACCATCGCTGTTTATCTCGGAGGGGAATGGGTTCACTACCGAGGTCAAATACACATACCGCAGCACACGTTTTTATAATGGCGATCTGTTCCTGACAAACTCAGACAGAAATGGCGCCGACAACGCCATCGGCATAGCCCAACTATTCCCCCTTACAGAGGCGGCTAACCTCGAGCTGGGGTATGACTTTGATAAGGCTGACGCTGAAATAGACTACTGGAGATACAACGGCAACAAGCTACATGCCAACCTGATGTACAATCTCCCCTACAGGATATTGCTCAATCTCTATGCCGAGTATTATCCCAAGAGGTATGAAGGAATATTCAGCACGTATAACAAGACAAGGGACGACGACACGCAGACGTACAGCTTAACGGCCACCAAGCTGTTTACAGACAGTATTGGGGTTACCCTCGGTCAGACGTACGTGTACAACAAGTCAAATATAAACAGTTATGACTACAAGAGGAGTCTTTCAAGTCTCTTGTTAAACCTGAGGTTTTAGTTATGAAGAAGATAGTTTTTCCCTTGCTCGTGATATGCTGTATCTCAATAGTTACAGTGGCAAATGGGGCCGAGGACATCGGCAAGGTCGTTGCCCTGCGTGGGCAGGCTCAGATCGAGCGCAACAAGCAGGAGCTGGCGGCGAAGGTTCAGGATGGCATCCTGATGATTGACACCGTGGCAACAAAGGAGGCATCAAAGACAAAGGTGCTCTTTATCGATGACAGCGTGTTAACGGTTGGAGAGAAGTCCAGGGTTGTTATCAAGGAGTTTGTCTACGGCAAGGACGACAGGAGTAAGGCCGTCTTTAACCTGATTGATGGCAAGATGAGAAGCGTCGTTGGCAGGTCAAACACGGAGGTACAGACGCCAACCCTTGTGGCCGCGGCCAGGGGGACGGTTATATACTTTGAAACCGGCGTGAAAAACTCCGTGCCCTATACCACAGTCTTGTGCCTTGAAGGACAGGTGGATATACGAAGCATCGACCCGACCATCACCGGCACCGTGACAATTACCCCCGGCATGATGACAACTGTATCATCGGGACAGGCTATAGGATCGCCCGTTAAGGCCACCGAGGATGCGTTAAGCAACGCTGCCCTGCCAGGGGGAGGTGCGACCTCTAATGCGCCAACAAATAGTTTAGCCAATGCAGGCAGGGCTGCTTTAATGTCTCCCCTGATTCCACAGCAACCCGTATCGAAGACTACGCCGGTGAAAATTGGTGTGGTCTTCCCATAAAACGTAGAGGATAAATATGAAAAACTGGAAACTATCTACCTGCAATATTAATGTAATGATGCTAACCCCTTTTATCGCCATGCTCCTGGCCATCGTTGTACATAGTTGTGGAGGCGGAGGGGGCTCTTCCACAGGCGTTACATCCGAGACGACCTCCGTATCGATGGCGATCGCGATGGGGTCTCTTACGACTAAGGAGGGCGACATTGCTGAAAAGGCTATACCGGCTGACGTTACGGCCATCAGGATTAGCATAACCGCCGCGGATATGACCCCTATTGAGCGTCTGATACAGCTCAACGGCGCAACACAAATCACGGAGACCTTTGACGTGCCCAACGGTAAGAACAGACTGTTTTTAGTAGAGGCGCTCAATGCCTCATCCGTTGTCTTATATAATGGTAGCAAGTCTGTAGACCTGGATGGCTCACCCATCACGCTTGAGATAACTATGCTGCCAGTACCCACTCCTACGTCGACACCACAACCTACTCCTACACCCACTCCAACGCCACAGCCAACTCCTACGTCGACACCACAACCTACTCCTACACCCACTCCAACGCCACAGCCAACTCCTACGCCTACACCACAGCCAACTTCTACGCCCACTCCTACTCCTACGCCCACTCCAACTCCTACGCCAACACCTACTCCTACACCACAGCCAACTCCTACTCCAAATCCGACATTTGAACCTACGCCCACTCCACAACCAACTCCTACGCCCACTCCACAACCAACTTCTACGCCCACACCACAACCAACTCCTACGCCCACACCACAACCCACTCCAACGCCACAGCCAACTCCTACACCTACACCACAGCCAACTCCAACGCCTACACCAGAACCAACACCAACACCGACTCCAACAACACCACCTTCACCTACTCCAAGGCCATCAACAGCGCCAATAAAACTAAGGCACTGAAGATGACTCATGGGGATGTGATATATAGAGGGGGGGATAACTCCCCCCTTATCTCCACTGCGACATGAAGCAAGTATCCTTAATCCTCTTTCTTGTAGCGCTGTTATCAACGCTTACGTTTTCACTGTTAGAGGTCTACGACCCCGCAATAATAAGGGATAAGATCGAGGCAAAGACGTATGACATCAGGATGTCTCTGCTGTGGAAACTTAAGACTTACCACCCCACAGGGGAGATAATCATCGTCTACATAGACGAGAAAAGCATTGCCGACATTGGCAGATGGCCCTGGCCGCGCAGCATTATGGCTGAACTGCTCAACAGGATATCCTCGGACAGACCCAGGGTTATCGGCATAGATATCATGTTTAGCGAACGCCAGGACGCTAGCAACGACGCAAGGCTGGCAAGGGCTATCAAGGATGCTGGCAATGTCGTCCTGGCAACTGCCTTTATGGTGCCCACAGGCGGGCAGGATGTCAGGGCAGCGGCAAATCGATCGGATTCACTCCCTACGGTTGCGGGGCCTGATTATCTGTGGGACTCTGCCTTTATGACGGTCAAGACCGTCTCGGGGATTGACTGGAAGCGGTGGGTGATAAAGGCGGATAAGGTCAACCTGCCAATCAGCGACCTTGCCGCACACGCCTACCTGGGACACGTCTATTCCAATCCCGACCTCGATGGCGTAATGAGGTGGGAGTACCTGTATCTCAATTACGGCGTTGACTGCTATCCCCACTTTGCCCTGCAGGTGGCGCGGGTGGCCAAGGGGATTGACATCAAGGACATGGTCCTCTTTGGCGCCTCTGGCATCAGACTTGGACAACAGTTCATCCCAACTGGCCTCAATGGCAGGACGCTTATACACTACGTGCCACCAGGTGAGGGCTATCGCTCCATCCCGGCATCCGATGTGATCAGGGGGACAAGGACACCGGGGTTGTTCACTGACAAGGTAGTCCTGCTTGGCACCTCTGCCCTGGCCACATACGACGTTATGGTTACGCCCTTCTCCGCCAATACCCCTGGCGTTGCCATTAACGCAAACGTCGTGGATAACATCCTGCACAACAGCTTCCTGAAAAAAAGCCCGGGTGTAATAGAGCTGTCCTTCATTATTATCACAGGTATCTTTTTAGGGGTGTTGTTGCCGAGGTTGGGGGCGTTTGTTGGTTCTGCTGTCTCGATACTGGTCATTGCATTGTATGTAGCCGCTGGCATTTATCTCCTGGCATATGCCGGGTTATGGATAAACTATACGTATCCGCTTACGAATATGTCTCTGATATTTTTTTCGCAGACATTAGTCAAGTTCTTCTTAGAGGAGAGGAGAGCCAGGGATATAAAGAGGATGTTTTCGAGGTATGTCTCACCCAAGATAGTGGAGGAGCTCGTCAACCACCCCGATGAGACCAGCCTTGGTGGGCGCAAGCGGCTTATTACGGTGTTGTTTTCAGACATTGCCGGCTTTACGAATCTCTCCGAAAACCTCTCCCCGGAGGAGGTGGTCAGCAGGCTCAACGAGTATTTCACGGAGATGGTGGGGCTGATATTCCAGTACAATGGCACCCTGAACAAGTTCATCGGGGATGCGCTGATGGCCTTCTGGGGGGCGCCCCTGTCACAGCCCGATCAGGCCGAGTTGGCGGTCAGGTGCGCACTACATATGATAACCCGTATAAAGGAGCTTCAAGCCAAGTGGCACTCCGAGGGCAAGATAACAATCGATATCGGTATCGGCATCAATTCCGGAGAGGTGTTGGTAGGAAACATCGGGGCAGAGGGCATGCAGATGGACTACACGATAATCGGCGACGACGTAAACCTCGGCTCCCGCATAGAGGCCCTCACGCGAAAGTACAAGACCCACATGTTGATCTCGGAGTTTACCGTGCAGTTACTCAGGGAGGGCATCGCCAACAACACGATCAAGGGCATCTCCCTGCGAGGCATAGAAAGGGTCGTCGTCAAGGGCAAGAAAAAACCCGTGACCATCTACGAGGTAACCTCCCTCGACCCGCAATCCCCCTCCACCCTCACCGAACCAGAAGAAGATAGGATCGTCGAGTATAAGGAAAAATAACCCAAAGAAAAAGAAAAGAAGAGAAGGGGGCGGCTCCGCCCCCCCTTCAACCCCCCTGCAAGGGGACCAGTCCCCTTGACCCCATAATGCTCGAGCCTTTTTCCTTTTTATTATGCCGATTTTTTTACATCGAACGCAAAAAAAAGAATTGACGCGTTTTGTTTAGTCATTGTATAATGAATCATTATGATTAGTTACAGTGATCTAGTACCTGAACTTATAGTGTTTGAGGTAAGATATCCTCATCGTTATCTTTATTTGGATAATTGTGGGAAGATATTGAAGGAGATTTCTGAACATCTGAAAGACATCGGTCAAGCAGATATGTCGATAAATTCAGCATCAATAAATTTTCCGAAAAAGAAATTATCAGTTGCTTTTTCACCAGAGTTAATTGTTATTCAAATAATGTATTCAAAAGATGTCAAAATGTTAGGAGAATATTCTAACTTGATTGTAAACACTATTTGTAGGCTTTTAGAAATTAATGTGTTTTCTCGTATAGGTAATCGATTTCAATTTATTAAACCTACTAATTCTCCTGATGATTTCTCAAAGATATTTGCTAAAAATAAACTAATAAATATACCTGGCGAGGTTATTAATAAACTTGGGAGTAAAGTAAAAGATCAAGCAGTTAAATTCACGATTGACAAAGATGAAAACTTTGGATATAATTTTAGGTTTGCCTACACTAAAAGGGATTATCCTCATATAAATATAAAAGATTTTGATACTTCAAAATTTATCAGTGAGGGTATTTTTTTTGACATTGATATTTTTACGACTAAATCAGTCTTATTATCAACTCTTGATTGCAGCGAATTGATAAGAAAGCATATAAAAGATTATGAGTTTCTTATTAATATGTTTATAGAGTAAATCTGAGGTGAATTTATGATCACAAATGATAAAGAGGATAACATTCAAGACAACACAAACGAGTTCAGGACACAGACAATTGATTTTTTTCAAAAAGCTTCTGTTGCTTCAGGTAAGATAGATGTGGCAGAAAAATATTCGACTAAGGTATTAACAAACATTAGCGATTTTGAAGCTGAATTAAGTTCTCTGACCAAAACAATGTCTAAAGAGGATTTGTATAAATCTTTGTCAGAAGATTATGAGCGACCGAATTTAGAGATAATTACTCTATTGAGTAAATATAAGCTACACTTAGATGAAGCAATCAAGAATTATGATGATGAGATTGATCGAGAGAATGAAATGGCATTATTTTCAAGATTATTCTATAAACTTGATTATTTTAAATATGATAATCCCAACTATGAGGATATAGTAAATGCAATGAGAATTGCTGTATTTTACAAAAAGGATACCTTTAAGATAAAGGAAATTATGGTCTTAAGAAATACTATTGAAGAACTTATTGATAATGTAAATATAACGGATGAGAAGTACTTTGATATATTGGATAAACTATCAGAACATTGTAATATTGCAGGTCCATTATCAACGGTAAATGTTCAACCCGATAAAATCTGAAACCTGCTTGTGGCAGATAATATATATTTAGAAACAACTGCTTTAATAGATCATGTTCTAAAGGGGTGGTACCCTGAACTCTCTGCTATTATAAGAAAAGCAGCCTGTATCTCAACTTCTCAATATTCAAAGATGGAGATAAGGAAGGGATTTCTCTACTACTGGATAATGTTATATAATAGGACAGCTAAATTTGAAAGTTATACGGATGTTATACAGCTTATCGCTAATCTGTCAAGATCTCCTAAAAGGTACTATTTAGGAGCTTGTATAGATGCTGATTTGGATTTTTGGAAAAATTACGTAGATAGAAATGAGAATATTAGTAGTAAGAGGGAAATACTATTAGGTCTTTTTAGAAGTAATTTAAGGACTCAGATAAGACTTTGTTTTCATAAGATAGCAAAACGTGTTGATGCAACATGTAATCCAATGCAGTGTTTTAAGGATTTAAGTGCTCCTGTTCTGGAGGATGAAATGTTTATAAAAAAACTCAAAAATTGTAATGAGTCAAGGGACAAATGTAATATAGCACAATATATTCGGGACAATAAAGACGACTTTGAAAAAATATTAAACAAACTGGAAGGACTTGAAGAAAAAGACTCTGAAACAAAAAGAAGAATTAGTAGCCTCAGGAAAATCTTGAAAATGATTAAGAATAACGAACCTTTTAGCAATCATGACCAGAACCAGGACCTCTGTTGGGACTGTGGTGATGCTATACACGCTGTTATATCTCCTGATGATTCCACCCTGCTTACTCGTAATGTACGTCATCTTGAACCAATCTGTGAATCAATCGGGAAAAAGTTCAAGGGATATTCAAGCCCCAAGATAGGCTCATAAACCGTAGGGGCAAGGGGGCTGTGCTCCCTTGTGAGGGGGGCTGAGGGTGGTCAGCGACCACTGGCTCAGTTGCCGCATCCGCTTCTTGTCGCTCCAGGACCCTTGCACACCTGAAATATTACGGTAATTAAGTTTTGATCGTTATTTGCCGATATATTTTAATAACAAGTGTGCGTAAAAATCGTAACGAAAGGAGAAAGACAATGGAAATTCCTGATATCAAATCAGTAGCAAAAGAGACCTTGCAGGTCACTACCCCTAAATACAACAAGACTATGACGAAACCAACCTCAGAGGCTGAAGCGCCTGCCCCTCAAGCAAAATCAACAGATGTATCTAAGGTAGCCACTGTCCAGCTTTCAGTTGCTGCTCAAGCACGACAGTTACAACAACAGGGGTTTACCGCAGAACAGATTGCCAGCAAACTGGGCATAAGCGTTGAAACTGTAAACGGTTACCTGGGGTCTGAGGCTAATACTGCAACGACAACAACGCAATCAAACAGTTGACATGGTTTAGCAATAGCAAATGACATTATAGCGCGTTTCAATCGTATGCAATACAAAGAAAGAAGGCGTACGCTTGCAGCATTGCTTGCCGTTATGTTATTATTAACATAGTTTTTTTAAGCTAAGACTTGTAAAAAATAGTTTAGGTAGGTATATAGGGTGTGTTGAGCAAAAAGAGGGCTGTCCCTAAAGGATAATATCTTTACTGAGATTAAAAGACACCCCGCATTTGTAGCTGCCATCGTTGTAGGAGTGGCAATGGTAGGGCTGTTTTACCTTTATCCCTTTAGTAAACCTCCTCATAAAGGAAGGGATACAAAGGTCTACGCATTGAGCCTTGGTCACGACATGCAACCAGGCAGCGCGATGTACATAGCCGCCCAAAAGTTTGCTGATAATGTAAGAGAAAGAACCAATGGACGGGTAAAGATCAACATCTCCCCTGCTCAACAAATGGCCGACGATTACAAGATGATTGAGATGGCAACAGATGGCCAACTATATATCCTGATTGCCCCAACGGCCAAATTGAGCATGATACTGCCATCCTTACAGTACACGGACATCCCCTTCTTGTTCCCACGGCTTGAGGATGTCTATGCGATGCTTGATGGTAAGCCTGGCAACCTGCTATTGGAGGGACTTAAACAGCAGGGGCTTGTCGGAGCGGTGTTTTGGGGCAACGGCTTTAAGCAATTCACCGCAAACAGACCTTTGTACTCCCCAAAGGACTTCAACGGTATGAACTTTCGTATAATTAGTAACGATCTCATCTCGGATCAGCTAACTACCCTTGGGGCAAAACCTACCCCAATAGACTTGTATAAGACATATAATGCACTAAAGAGCGGAGACATAGATGGTCAGGAAACCTCTATTGCAACCACATACGCCCTTAAGTTTTATGAGGTTCAACCCTATTTGACAATAAGCAACCATGCGTATGTGGCCTACTTACTTTGCTTCAGCCGAAAAACCCTCACCTCCTTACCTGACGATATTGTGCAGACCCTCATGGCAACTGCCAGGGAGTTGACATCGTTTGAGAGAGAGCTGGCTGCAAAACAGGAAGAGGAGTACATCAAGACCATAAAAAAAGCAGGCGTTAATGTCATATATCTCAACGAACAACAGATCAAGGAATTCAAAAAGGCTACCCGCCATCTAATCGATAAATACAGGACTATCATCGGTGAGGACATCATCGACACAACATTGAACTATCTCAAACAGAAGTACAACTACAATGAAAAAGATGATGATGATATTATAATTGCCCTCAACGCTGATATGAGCAGAGCTTCTTACCCTACGGGCATGGCCATAATGCGTGGGATGGAACTTGCCATAGACGAAATCAATGCACAGGGTGGGGTGCTTGGTAGGAAGTTGTCAATCTTGGTTATGGACCATGGGTGGAACCCTGACCGTAGCAAGTCTAACATAAAGTATCTTAGTAATATCAAGAATCTGGTTGCAATAATGGGAGGATATCATGGCCTGATGATCTTATCCCAACTGGAGGTAATTCATCGTGAAAATCTCATATATCTAATTCCATGGTCTGCAATTGACAAACTAACTAAGAATTCATACAATCCTAATTATATGTTCAGGATTTCTATCAATGATACCACGGCAACACCTTTTCTTATACAACAGGCATTGAAGATATCTAAAAAAATAGCTATCTTACTTATTAATAATGATTGGGGTAAAGAAAATGGGAGGATAATGACAGACTATCTAAATGCAATTAACGTAACACCTTCTGCAATAGAGTATTTTGACGTCAACGATGATAATATGCTGCCACAATTCAGGAGGATCGAGAATTCTGGCGCTAAGGTATTGTTCATTGTATCAACTGCTCCTTATTTACCAAGAATTATTAAAAATATAGCGCTACGCCAGGAGAAAATACCGATCATTGCCCAGTGGTCTGCTACAGGGGGATCTCTATGGAGGGATACAAAGGATCAGTTGAAAGACATAGATATAAGTTTTAACCAAACATTCTCCTTTTTAACTCCAAAGAATGAATTGACCAGGAGAGTGCTCAAAGAATATATGGATACCTATCACGTTACCACGCCACAGGAGATACCTGTCCCCTCTGCAACGGCACAGGCCTACGACCTTGTCCATCTCCTGGCAATGGCAATTGACAAGGCCAGGACCACTGACAGGGCATCTGTACGTGATGCCCTCGAAGGTATTGCACACTACAATGGTCTGATAAAGACATACTCACCGCCATTTACAAAGACAAGGCATGACGCCCTCAACGTCAATGACTACTTCATGGCCACATATGACGCCAGTGGAAATATAGTACCCGTTGGCAAGAGGTCAAAGTGACACTTAAGCATCCTGAGAAAAGCCTGAAAAAAAGGCTATTACTGCAACAGGTATTAGTTATGATGGCCTTAATGATCTCTATAATAGCCTTGGTTGGTATTATACTGGAGAGGATACTCACCACCTCGATAGATGAGGAAATAAGGGTACATAACGGACAGTGCATTAATATGCTTCAATATCAGATATTATATCTCTTCAAGAATGCTGATAACTTATGCAAGAACTCTCTCTTGATCGGCTCCTTCCTTGATCAGAACAGGAGGTTAGATTACCTGCCACAATTAATTGGATCATTTCTCACAAAAAATATCCACGCTATTAGCGTGTTGGATTCTGACAATAGCGTAATTTACTCAACTATGGAACATCCACCTGATTATTCAAGGGTTAGGTATCTGAAGATAGCCATGGGCATTAATCAACCAAGGTTTTATGTCTCTGACAATAACAATCTGGTCTACATTGTACCCATATATTTAGAAACGAGCCAGGGAAGCCTGGTTATAGAGTATGACTTAGCGGGCATCTTTGATACCATCACTACCAGAAAGGATATATTTTACAGACTGTATGCCGATAACATCAAGATCACGGAAAAGAAATTCGATGTACACAACTCATATGTCACAACAAAGGACTATGCTACCAGGGAAGATTTTATCCTCAGCAAACTAAATATATCCGTTGAGCTTGGGATGCCAAGGTCTCATTACAAAGAGGTTGTATTGGCTGCTATTTTGAAACTAGTTTTAGTAGGCATTGTCTTTATTATAGCCACCATCTTTAATAGCCATCAGGATGGGTAACAACATATGTAAACCGATCCTGACGTTGTGCGAAAAGATTGAGAATAACTCAGATGGGACTGTCAAGTGCAGCCCAATCGGGACTAATGATGAGTTAGAAGTCCTGGCTGGTATCTTTGACAAGAGAACAGAACAGATGCAAGAGGAGATAGTACACCGTAGCAAGGCAGAGGCAAGCCTCAAGAGCGCCTATGCTGACCTTGAGTTACGTATCAAAGAACGCACGAAAGAACTTGCCATTGCAAAAGAGGTCGCCGAGGTATCCACTAAGACCAAGTCCACCTTTTTGGCAAACATGAGCCACGAGATCAGGACACCCATGAACTCAATAATCGGCTTCTTAGATTTGGTCATAGATGGCTATAACCAGACAGAGGCTGACAGAATACGCTACCTGAACATCGCAAGAAACTCGGCACATAACTTACTTGGCCTGATAAACAGCATCCTCGATATCAGCAAGATGGAAAGAGGTAAGATGACCTTGGAACTAAAGCCATTTAAAATCAGTGAAGTACTCCAGGATGTTTATCATATGTTTGATATCAAGGCACGCAAAAAGGGGCTTGTTTTAACCTATGACATTGCTCCAGATATCAGCGGCAGCAACTTCATAAGCGACCCGTTACGTCTGAGGCAGATAGTAATAAACCTCGTAGGTAACGCCGTCAATTTCACGGAAAGAGGCAGCGTAAGCATAGAGGTGTACCCACAAGGGGAGGATTTCATACGGTTTGACATCAGTGACACCGGGATCGGTATACCTGCTGATAGGTTGGAGTGGATATTCGAGCCATTTACCCAGGCGGATGGCTCAACAACACGGCGCTTTGGCGGCACAGGCCTTGGTACTACTATATCCAAGCAGTTGGTTGAGATTATGGGTGGCCACATCTGGGTGGAAAGCGAGGAGGGTAAGGGGAGCATCTTTCACTTTACCATTAACATGACAAGGACGGATAAAGTCTCACAATACATGTCTCAAGCCATAGATGCTACCGATGATAGCCTGCGTATAAGACACAAGAGGGTCTTTCGGATACTTGTAGCAGAAGACATTGAAGAGAATGTAATCTTATTAAAGACCAACATGGAGCAGCAGGGTCATACCGTGGTGGTGGCAAGAAATGGCATTGAGGCAATTGAACTTTTTAAGAGCGAACCACTTGACCTTATACTCATGGACATACAGATGCCGCATATGGGTGGCCTGGAGGCCACGCGGCGTATCCGTGCCCTGGAATCTACATCTTCCAATGGAGCCATCCCCATTATCGCCCTAACGGCAAGCGTGATGAGCGAAGAGACAGATAGTTATATGCAAAGCGGCATCAATGCCGTTATTGGTAAGCCTATCGAATTTTGTCGACTTTTTGATACACTGGAGCATATAATCCCGGAAGGGATCGGAAGGGTATTAGTTGAGCCATCGACTGTAGAACATGCCCGTTTACCAACTGCCTTGCCATTTGATTTGCCAGTGCTTGAGGGGATAGAAGTGGAAAAAGCTATCGGCAGATGGAAAAATCCAACGACTTACATAGGAGCCCTGATAGGGTTTTCGCAGAGATACGCTGACGCAATCCATAGGATATCCTCTCTCATTGATGATAAAGATATAGAGGCGGCCAAGAGGATAGTTCATTCCATCAAGGGTTTGTCGGGAAATCTGGAGATGCCTCAAGTGTATAGGATTTCAGGAGAGGTCGAGTATAGCCTTGGTCAACGAGACGTTGACCGAGCTATTGAGCTGCTGAAACAACTGAGGGTTGCACTAAATACAGTTGTCGGTTCTATTGTTAAACTCGATGTGCAGAAGCAGACCTCAGAACAGACCATAGCCATATTAGACATAGAAAAGGTAAGAGATATACTTGTGCTGCTGATGAAGTTCCTTAAGGTATCTTCCCCTGATGAGATTGAACCGTTAGTGATGAGGTTAGAACAGTATGTTAACGCGGAACAATTAGGCTCAATCAAGAGATGTGTTGGAGAATTAAACTTTGTTGAGGCAAGTCGTCAGGCGATGAGGTTAGCCACAACATTAGGAATAAACATAGAGAATATGGATAATCAACTCACCCAGAGCGTTAGGTAGCGCTCCATTGAAATCAAGCGTGATCACATTGCTGCTGCATAAAAAATTTGCAAGAGGCTCTTATGTTAGAGTACAAGCACCGAATACTGATTGTAGATGATGAGCCTGCTAATAGGCAGGTGCTGAGGCAGATGTTGATGGATAGGTATAAGCTATTCTTTGCCACAGATGGCGTAAACGCCCTTGATGTCATTAGCAATGCCAGGCCAGACATAATACTCATGGATATCATGATGCCCAATATGAATGGCTATGAGGTCTGTCATCGTTTGAAGGCTGACCCTGTAACGGCAGATATCCCTGTTATCTTTATAAGCGCCTTGGCGGATATCAACACAAAGGTCAACGCATTTAACAGCGGTGGTGTTGATTACATCTGTAACCCTTTTCAGCAAGAAGAGGTCTTGGCACGGGTTCAGCTACACTTGAACTTATATAGCCTGCAAAATGAACTGAAGAATTCTAAAGATAGGTACATGTGGTTATATGACTTTGCACCTGTAGGTTATTTTACCATCAACAAAAATATAGAGATTATTGAGGTGAACCTTACAGGGGCAGATATGTTGGGTGGCAATAAACAAGACCTGAAAAAACAATCTCTGTCCATGTTTGTTAGGGATGAGGATAGGAAGGCCTTTAACGAGTACATCGAGAGTATCTTTGCCTATAAGAGATTTAATCAAATGAGACCTGAGATAGCAATGTCTACTCTGAAAGGGCAGCATTTATGGGTAACACTTGATGGGACTGCCGTTAATAGCGATATCTGTCTTGTTGTCTTAAGCGATATCACGCCAGAGAGGATGTTAGCCAATGAAGTGAACAGACTTCAAGATGTCTTAGATGTATCGGTGGAAAATATCTTGGGCAAGAGCACCGCAGCACAGAATATCTGCAAAAATCTACAGAAAGTAGCGCAGAGTAACTTGTCGGTAATGCTTTTAGGTGAGACTGGTTGTGGAAAGTCCTTTGCTGCTGAGTTTATTCATAATCTAAGCAATAGGAGAAAAAGTCCTTTTGTAAGGGTTGACATAGGCGCTTTATCAGAGACACTTATAGAGAGTGAGCTGTTCGGGCATGAAAAAGGAGCCTTTACAGGGGCTGACATAAATAAAAAAGGTTTTTTTGAGATATCATCAGGGGGCACCATCTTTTTAGATGAGATACACAACATACCAATACATCTGCAAATCAAGATATTAGCCGTCATAGACTATAGAAAGGTCTATCCCGTTGGAAGCACCAAGGCCGTTGATATAGACCTGAGGATAATATGTGCATCCAACGTAGATATTTATCATCTTGTAGAGCAAGGCAAATTCAGAAGAGACCTGTATTATCGCTTAAATGAGTTCTCACTTACAATCCCACCGTTGAGGGACAGATTAGAAGATATCGGTTTTTATACACAAAAGCTCCTACGCAATACGTGCGATGAGTTGAAAAGACCATTGCTCTCTATACCAGATGATGTCATGAAGTATTTGATGAGGTACAAATGGCATGGAAACATAAGAGAGTTGAAAAATATCATAAGGCAGGCAGTCCTTTTTTGTACAAACGATTTCATCTCTCTTGAAGATATCAGGAGTTTTTTAGACGTTGATGGCAGCACCGCAGACACGACACGACATATGTCGCTTAAAGAAATCATGGACAGAAAAGAGATTGAAACCATACTATCCGCCATAGAGCAGGCAAATGGAAATAAGATAAAGGCAGCTTCAATCTTGGGAATAAGCTATAGTTGGCTTACTCGACAGCTCAGGCGCTACGGTATTGCTGATGATAAAAATATTACGTATCGGTAACAGCATATTACGGATACGTAATGTCTCAACCCTTTGATTTTGCCTTGTGATTGAGGTCTTGAATATTACGTATCGGTAACATCTGTAGTCCTCTCTAATTGACATGCAACACAAAACTAACCCATACATGTTCATTTTTAAAAGCTCTACATCTCATGGTATGTTTTTTGCTACACCATCGATAATATAGAGGCAGTATGAGAGTAATTTGACAATGTCACATTTAAGTAAACATAGGGATTGTCTGAACTAGGATTACACAGATTAAAGGATTTACAGGAAAAAGGTATAAGGCCTCTTTAACATAAATCCTGATAATCCCTGAATCCGTTAAATCGTGGTTCAGACATCTTTAATTGCAGAGACTGGAATGTGACATTGTCAAGGTAAGGAGGAGGTAATAAAGGTTATTCGACAGGCTTAACATTTTGGTAGCCTCGGAGGTTATTTTGAGTTTATGCGTTTAGCATACATGCATATGCTGATTAAAGTGGAAATAAGGATTAAGGAGATAATCACATGAGAAGGATTATAAGCAAAAAAAGTTCACGGTGTATGTTATGTTTGGCGAGCATCTTACTAACGATCAGCCTGTTGTTTGTGGCTGTGTTTAGCGGCGAGGCAAGGGCCGGAGGCACCGGCACGCTGGATGCTCCGGCGGCCCCGACGAATGCCAACAGCGCGATGTACACCCTTACGGATATCTACAATCAGCTTAATACTGGTACGGCGGGGACAAAGAGGACGACAACCTTTGGAGAACCTTCTGGAGCCCCAGCGGATGCAACTGGCTTTACGCTTAACGACATACAGGGTAAATTACCAGCGTTAGATGGAAGCGCGGCTGGAGTGGCAGAAGTTGCTACTGGTAAAACCTTTTGGGGGTTGACGGCCGGGGCTTGGGGGTTACAGACAGGTTCAATGGGCAGTACCACCTTTGCTAGCAAAACCTGTGCAAACGCCTTTGGTAGTTTGTCCTCAGGATATTACATTGGAACAGGGTTAAACACAGAGGCAAGTTTGATATCCAGTAACATAAAAAAAGGTGCTACCATTTGTGGACAGACAGGGTCAAATACCGTTCTTGACGTCAGTGATGCCACCGCTGCTGCTACTGACATTTTACCAGGCAAGACTGCCTATATAGCTAACTCCAATGCCGGTGGTACCACCGGTACAATGCCCAGTACCGCCTTTAGCGGTATAAGCTGTCAAACCGCCTTTGGTAGTTTGTCCTCAGGATATTACACCGGAACAACATTATCCGCCGAAGCCACTTTGGCTACCGGTAATATAAAAGCCAACACGACAATTTGTGGCATACAAGGGAAAACTGAGGTTGTTGACACAACTACTGGCAGTGCAGCAGCACAAGGTGACATTTTGACAGGCAAGACTGCCTTTGCAAATGGTGCTCAACTCACCGGCACACGCTACCCCTCGCCAGTGTTAGCATCAGGAAGTTGGCCTAACCCAAGGTTTACGCTAATATACTGTGGTACATCAGGGGGAGGGCCATGTAACGGCACAGGCACTAGTTCTTGTGGTGAAGCGAATACAGATGATGTAGTCGTTGACAACCTCACAGGTCTTATGTGGAGCCGTAATGCAGGGATTGACGCCAATTATTGGGGTGCGAGTAGTGATGATGATTCGACTAATGGTTATACTAATAATACTGTAATCGCATCGGTAAATTCCGCCAAGTTATGTAATTACAACGACTGGAGGATGCCATCTATTAATGAGTTGAAGAGTCTTGTAGATTATACTCAGTTCTATCCAGCATTACCCTATGGCCATCCTTTCGTAAATGTGGCCGTCGGCTACTACTGGTCATCTACTAGCTACAATACGAGTCCACAAAGCGCATGGATCGTCTCCATACCAGACGGCTTCGTGGACAGCAAATGGAAGTCGGACAGCTACTATGTTTGGCCAGTACATTCTGGGCAGTAGGTTATTGGGCCATTTGGCTATTTGGTCTTTTATGGGGTAACTCTAGTCACAATGAATTTGGCGTATTGAGCTGAGAGGTCTTGGCGCAATAGCCACAATAAAAATTGTAAACATTACAGTAATGGAGGACAACATGTTCACAGAGTATAAGTTGCAAAAGAGGTCAAGGAGTGGGGTACTCTTGCACCTTGTTTTGTTAACGATCAGCCTGTTGTTTGTGGCTGTGTTTAGCGGCGAGGCAAGGGGTGGAGGCACCGGCACGCTGGATGCACCGGCGGCGCCGACGAATGCCAACAGCGCGATGTACACCCTTACGGATATCTACAATCAGCTTAATACTGGTACAGCAGGGACAAAGAGGACGACAATCTTTGGAGAGCCTGCTGGAGCCCCAGCGAATGCAACTGGCTTTACGCTCAACGATATACAGGGTAAGTTACCAGCGTTAGATGGAAGCGCGGCTGGAGTGGCAGACGTTGTTAATGGTAAGAAGTTTTGGGGGTTGGCCAGCGGAGCTGGCAATTGGGGCCTACAAACAGGTACAATGCCCAGTACCGCCTTTAGCGGTATAAGCTGTCAAACCGCCCTTAATGCTGGTTTGTCCTCAGGATATTACACTGGAACAGGGTTAAACACAGAGGCAAGTTTGATATCCAGTAACATAAAAAAAGGTGCTACCATTTGTGGACAGACAGGGTCAAATACCGTTCTTGACGTCAGTGATGCCACCGCTGCTGCTACTGACATTTTACCAGGCAAGACTGCCTATATAGCTAACTCCAATGCCGGTGGTACCACCGGTACAATGCCCAGTACCGCCTTTAGCGGTATAAGCTGTCAAACCGCCTTTGGTAGTTTGTCCTCAGGATATTACACCGGAACAACATTATCCGCCGAAGCCACTTTGGCTACCGGTAATATAAAAGCCAACACGACAATTTGTGGCATACAAGGGAAAACTGAGGTTGTTGACACAACTACTGGCAGTGCAGCAGCACAAGGTGACATTTTGACAGGCAAGACTGCCTTTGCAAATGGTGCTCAACTCACCGGCACACGCTACCCCTCGCCAGTGTTAGCATCAGGAAGTTGGCCTAACCCAAGGTTTACGCTAATATACTGTGGTACATCAGGGGGAGGGCCATGTAACGGCACAGGCACTAGTTCTTGTGGTGAAGCGAATACAGATGATGTAGTCGTTGACAACCTCACAGGTCTTATGTGGAGCCGTAATGCAGGGATTGACGCCAATTATTGGGGTGCGAGTAGTGATGATGATTCGACTAATGGTTATACTAATAATACTGTAATCGCATCGGTAAATTCCGCCAAGTTATGTAATTACAACGACTGGAGGATGCCATCTATTAATGAGTTGAATAGTCTTGTAGATTATACTCGGACCTCTCCAGCATTACCCTATGGACATCCTTTCGTAAATGTGGCCGGCGGCTTCTACTGGTCATCTAATAGCTTATATTTTGATTACGGCGAAGCATGGTACATCTTCATGTCCGACGGCTTCGTGTACTACGACTACAAGTCCTACAGCAGCTATGTTTGGCCAGTACGTTCCGGACTGTAGGTTATTGGGTCATTTGGCTATTTGGTATTTTATGGGGGTGCAGGGGGTTTCCCCCTGTTCGCCGTAGAAATTTAAGTATTGACTGACAGATTTAAACTCTTAAAGGTGCGAGCCACACGGGCAATAAAAAGGAGAAGGATATGAGTAAAATCTTGAATAAGCAGGCTCTCAGGACGGTAGTGTCTTTGACCGCGCTGTGCTGCCTTTTAGGGCTGTTATACGTACCGGCATATGCCACGAGTACCATCGACACCACAAACAAGTACGCATGGAGTGAAAACACGGGATGGTTTAACTTTAACCCCACAAACGCAACCGCCACCTTTACGTATAACGGCGCCAACAGCTACCTCAGCGGCGACATCTGGTCCGAGAACATAGGCTGGATCAGACTCGCCTACAACACCAGCGGGCCATACAACAACACGACATCCACCACTTGGGGCGTCAATTCAGACGCAAACGGCGTTCTATCGGGCTATGCCTGGAGTGAAAACGCCGGCTGGATTAAGTTCAATCCCACCGGAGGCGGGGTTACGATAAGCATGTCAACAGGTGTATTCACTGGCTATGCCTGGGGCGAAAACATCGGCTACATCCACTTCAAAGGCACCGCAACCGATACGAGTACCTATGGCGTTGTAAACCCAAACCCCACACCTACTCCTACGGCGTCCCCTACGCCCACACCGGCACCCACGCTGCCACCTCCTCCTCCACAACCAGGTCCCACACCAACCCCTACCCCTACGGCGACACCTACACCAACGCCTACACCTACACCTATACCCGTTAACCTAAACGTAACCACGATAGGCACAGGTAGCGGCAGCGTTACGGTGTCTACTGGAAGTCTGACATGGTCTGGCAATGCTGGCATGACAACGTATCCAGGCGGTAGCAGTGTGACCCTGACGGCAACAGCCTCTAGTAATTCAACATTTGTCGGCTGGGGCGGTGACTGCGCTACAGTTGGCAAGAGCCTGCTATGCACGTTGACAATGACGAAGGCTATGAACGTTACGGCTAACTTTGCATTAAACAGGACGCTCACCATAAACGTTACAGGCAATGGTAGCGGTACGGTTACTGCCTTAAATGGGATAATCTACTGGAACGCCACTAAGACGGGTGTGGCCACATACGCCGATGGCGCTGGGGATACCCTCACGGCGCAACCGGATACAGGGTCGAAGGTTCAGTGGACAGGCTGCGACACCACAAATGGCCTTACCTGCGTTGTGAATATGACAGCATCCAAGACCGTTACCGCTAGATTCTCTAAGGCTTCCAGTAGTAGCGTCAAAAACGACTTTGACGGCGATGGCAAGAGTGATATCCTCTGGCAAGACAGCTCTAATGGAGACGTTGCGATATGGCTTATGGATGGGACAAATGCCGCATCCAAGGGCTTTCCAGCCAAGGGTGTGCCTAGTGCCTGGCACGTCTTGGCAAAGGGTGACTTTGATGGCAACGGCGAGGCCGATATCCTCTGGCAGAATACCAATGGCGATGTAGTCATCTGGCTTATGGATGCAACTAAGATATCGACAATGGCTTATGTAGTAAATAATCTGTCATCGGATTGGCAGTTTAGGGGCGTTGGCGATTTCGACGGCGATGGCAAGGCTGATATCTTCTGGCAAAGTAACAATGGCGATATCGTCATCTGGCTCATGGACGGGATAAACATAGCGTCTAAGGAGTATGTGGAACATAGCATCCCTTCAAAGTATCAGGTCAAGGGCATTGGAGATTTCGACGGCGATGGCAAGGCTGATATCCTCTGGCAAGATACCTCCAGCGGCGACGTTGGCATATGGTTCATGGATGCAACCAAGGCAACGAGCAAGGTCTTTGTGCAAAAGGCGCTAAAACTGCCAGCGCAGTATCAGATCAAGGGCGTTGGCGACTTCAACGGCGATGGCAAGGCTGACATTATGTTGCAGGACAGCTCAAGCACCGGCAAAGACGTATATGTCTGGCTCATGGACGCAACCAGCATAACGTCTAATGCCTTTGTTGCTTCACCAAGCAGTTGGCAGCTCAGGGACATAGGCGACTACAACGGCGATGGCAAGTACGACATGCTCTGGCAAAATACCAATGGCGATGTCGCGATCTGGTTTATGGACGGCGCAAGCATAACCAGCAAAGCGGTCGTCGCAAACGGCGTCACAGGTAATTGGCTGATTAAGTAACAGAGAAGAAAAGAGAAAGAAAGAGAAGAAGGGGGGCGGCGCTGCTTCTTTACCGCTCAAGGCACACACCTGGCCCCCCTCGCCCCCCCTGCAAGGGGAGGGGTGGGGCACCCCGGCCACGAAGAAGTCCCCTTGACGCGTCATAATTCTCAATCATAGCAATTATATTCGTATCCATCAAAAATTTATCCAACCAAAATAATTGGGGGCGTTGAATTTTTAGACGCGTTCATTTAAAATAGATTAAAATCAAAAAACAGAGAGGCTGATAGATGACAGAAGCGATGTACAAGCAAACCAGGTGGACGTTGAATGAGCTCTTGCCAGGTAGCAGGGGCGCTGAATTGGAAGGTGTTATAAATGAGATTGAAGACACCGCAACCTACATACAATCCCTTCGGGATACGCTTGTGCCTGGGCTTACATGTGAGGGGTTTATGAGGGTACTCAATGCCCTGGAGAGATTTGCTGCCTTATCCAACCGGCTTGGGGCGTATGGGCAGTTATGGTTTTCGGAGGATACGCAAAACCGTGAGGCCCTTGCCTATATGGTAAATATGGATGACATCCTGGCGGCCTTGCAAAACCGCATACTGTTTTTCAATCTCTGGTGGAGGACGCTTGATAATGACGAGGCCAACAGGCTCATTGACTGTGCGGGTCCATTGGTCTATTACCTCCAACTACAGCGCAACTTCAAGCAACACACCCTCTCGGAACCGGAAGAGAAGATCATCAACATAAAGGACGTCAACGGTGTCAATGCCATCCTGACCATCTACGACATGATAACAAACAAATACGTCTTTGAAATGGAGATAAACGGCGAAAAGAAGAAACTGACCAGGGATGCCCTCATGGACTACGTGCGTCACCCCGACGCTCAACTACGCAAGGGCGCCTATCAGGAGCTGTTCAGGGTCTATGGCGCTGATGAGGTCGTGCTTTCACAGATATATATCCACAGAATACGTGACTTCGCAAATGAAAATCTGCACCTGCGACACTTTCAATCGCCAATAAGTATGCGCAACATCACTAACGACGTCTCAGACATCGCCGTGGAGCTCCTACTTACCGTGTGCGAGCTGGAGGCCGGCGTGTTTCAACGCTACTTCAGGCTCAAGGCACGGATGCTAGACACACCCAAGTTGCAGCGTTACGACATATATGCCCCCGTTGCCACTCAATCACATAAGGTCATTGCCTATAACGAGGCCGTGGCTATGGTGTTAGATACCTTCAGGGAATTTTCCCCGCAGATGGAGGTCCTGGCCCGCAGCGTCTTTGACCAACAGCACGTTGATGGCGAGGACCGTCCCAATAAACGCGGAGGCGCCTTCTGCTACAGCGCCCTGCCCAAGATACTGCCCTGGGTGCTTGTCAACTACAATGGACAACCACGTAACGTCGCCACCATCGCACACGAAATGGGACATGCCGTACATGCCCTCATGGCCCAGGACCACAGCATATTCACGTACAACGCAACCCTCCCGCTTGCCGAGACGGCATCCGTGTTCTCAGAGATGCTGCTCACGGAAAGGCTCCTGGCCACTCAGACCGACAAAGAGGTAAAACGCGAAATCCTCCAAAGCTCCATAGATGACATCTATGCCACCATTATCAGACAGGCATACTTTGTGATCTTTGAGCAGAAGGCACATCGACTGTTCTCAGAGGGCGACATAGACCTCAACGCCCTCTATATGTCAACCCTGACTGCCCAGTTTGGAGACGCCGTAGATGTCGGCAAAGACTTCAAACACGAGTGGATGGCAATCCCCCACATATATCACACCCCGTTTTACTGCTACGCCTACTGCTTTGGCGAGCTCTTGTCCCTCGCCCTGTACCAGAGATACAAGGAGGAAGGCGAAAGATTCAAGCCAACCTTCCTGAAGATACTCTCCTACGGCGGCTCAAAAAGCCCCGATCACATGTTAAGTGAGGTCGGTATCGACATCTCAGACCCCGCCTTCTGGAGAAGCGGCTTCAGGGTCATCGAGGCCATGATACATCAACTCGAACACTTATAGAAAAAAACAAGAAAAGAAAGAAGGAGGGCGGCGCCGCCCCCTCCTCAGACCTCCCCTGCAAGGGCACCAGTGCCCTTGACCCATTTTTGCGATGGCTTGAGCTTGAACTGTTTAGTTATGTTTATCTGAACACCTACATTTATGTTACAATAATCAATAGCGGCAATGGAGAAGGGAAAGAAGACGCCATGTCCTGGGCGCATGGCCTATGAGGCATTAGTGAAGGCCTTTGAGAAGCTGGATATAATCATACCAGAGCGAGAGACATGCTGGCAAGCCATGAGATGTCCTTCTCAGACGTACACCCGTTGTCCTGCATACCTGAAGGAGGCAGGCAGGAGGTGCTGGTTGTTGGCTGGAACCTTCAGCGGCAGAAATCCCTATTGCATCTACTGCATAACGATGAAGGACTGCAGGGAGTGCAAGTTCTATAAAAAGGTACGTCAGAGCATGTAGGTCATAGTTCTAAGACCGATCTACTTTAAGAGCCTTGATGATGTGTTGTCTTCGATGTTGAACTTACTAACTATCTCCATGAAGCGCTTTGAAAGCGCAACTAAATGTGAGGAGGCCTGTGATACTATATCCGTGCATACGGAGGTATCCCTTGAGCTTGTCGCTATGGATTCCACATCCCTGGTGACATTATCCGCCACTGAGGTTATCTCATCGGTGGCAGAGGCAATGCTTGTCAACAGCTCCTTGAGCTCGGTTACACTGGATAAGATATCCTCCAGGGATTTACCTGCCTGCATTGAGTAAGAAACACCGTCGTTGACCCTCTCCAGGCTTCCATTCATTGAGGTAATTACCCTGCCTGTCTCCATTTGCATAGTGGTTATCATGGAGCTTATTTCGGTTGTAGCCTTTGAGGTCTTTTCAGCGAGCTTTCTCACCTCATCGGCAACGACGGCAAATCCTCTACCCTGCTCTCCTGCCCTGGCCGCCTCTATTGCCGCATTCAGGGCCAGGAGGTTGGTCTGATCCGCTATGTCGTTGATCACCTTGACGATGTCCCCTATCTGATTGGAGCGTCTGCCAAGGGACTCAACTAAAGAGGCCGATTCCCTGACCGTTTCGTCTATTTTCTTTACCTCATCCACTGTATGTCCTACCACCTCTGAACCCGTACGCGCTATCTCCACGGTGTGATTTGCCGATGTCGTTATCTCGGAGATATTTCTTGCTATGTCTGAGACCGTTTGGGCCATCTCTTCTATGGAGGTGGCTACCTGACTCGTGCGCTCTGTCTGATTGACTATCTCGTGTGACATCTTGCCGGAGCTGCCCCTAAGATTGTTGCTTGCATCTGACAGGGCGTCTGCGGCGGTTTTGAGTTCCGCAAGAATGTTATTGAGATTCGTTACCATATGGTTAAGCCCCTGTGACAGCGTTCCTATCTCATCCTGTGCATCGTAATTAAAATGCACCCTCAAGTCTCCCGAGGAGATCAACGCTACGTCCCTTGCCAGATCAACAAGAGGCTTATGTGTCCATCTAAAAGTAAATGTAAAGATAACTATCATGCCTATTAACCCAAGTGCACCCAAGGCTATGAAGATGTACTCTATCCTCTTAATCTTTCCCAATGTATTAGTCATCGAGATCGTAATCCCCACTGCCCCCAAGACCTCTCCCTCTCTGACGTTGTGACAACCCAGACAGTTCTTCCCCATGAAGTTTTTACTCGCAATATAGGGATAAACACCACGTATGTTCTCTCCCTCAATGACAACCTTCTCCACGCCGGTTCTGATCACCTCGGTTTCAACCGGGTCTGAGGCGTACTCATCCGCATTTCCCTTGCCGTAGTCCTTGTCAAGGGCGTCGGTTCTTAACATTCTTATCCTGGTGATGTTGTTCATCTGCTCGATAAACGGCTTCTTGCTTTCTTTGATGTTACCTGCCAACATCATCGTAGTAAGCGCATTTAACACGGTATCCTTATATCCTCTGATCGCTCCGTCTTTTATCTCGCTTATTACGGCATCCTTTGACAGCGCTACAGTGACAATCACTGCTGTGACAATGCCGATAAAGGTTATTAATAAGATTGGTACCAGGGTCTTTGTCCCTATGGATAAGTGCTTCATAAATACTGTCTCCTTAAGTCTTTTAATGTTGCGCCAATAAAATGTTTATAATCCTTTATTGCCAGTGCGGCTCGCACCTTGCCTATACAAACGAATAATTAAATATAGCACAATTTTTTCAACCTTGTAAATAGAGAGAAATGCCTCAGATCACCTGTGCATAAACAAAATACTCCGTGTTGCCTTTTTGTCCTTTTATGGGGCTTTGACCGATCCCCTTGACGTCTAAGCCAATACTTAGCATAAATGCCTCAAGGTCGTTAACTACCTGTATCCGTTTGTCTTGCTCCCTGACGATGCCACCCTTGCCCACTGCCCCCCTGCCAACCTCAAACTGCGGCTTTATAAGACAGAGCAACTTACCACCTTGACCGAGGAACCTCAGCACAACGGGTATCACTATCTTAAGCGAGATGAAGGAGACGTCAACGACAGAGATGTCGATAGGCTCAGGAATAACCCCCCTGTCCATATAGCGGATGTTTGTTCGCTCAATGGTTATCACCCTGTTGTCGCTCCTTAACCTCCATGCCAGTTGACCGTATCCAACATCCAC
This sequence comes from Nitrospirota bacterium, assembly GCA_015233725.1. GTDB lineage: Bacteria > Nitrospirota > Thermodesulfovibrionia > Thermodesulfovibrionales > Magnetobacteriaceae > Magnetobacterium. The sequence goes on from JADFXD010000001.1 coordinate 82,796, forward strand.
CGCGTAGACCCGCACGGCGCCATGAGCAAGCAGACAATCCGTAAACCCACCCGTTGAAGCGCCAACATCAAGGGCTGTCATGCCCTGGACATCCACGCCGAATTGCTCCAGCGCCGAGTGCAGCTTCACCCCGCCCCTGCTTACATAGGGCATGTCGCAGTCCCTGAGCGTTATAACGGCAGTGTCAGCATCAACCGCAATGCCAGGCTTTGTGCAAGGAGAACCATCGACAATGACCTTGTTCTCCATTATCAACGCCCTGCCCCTCTCCCTTGACTGAACAATCCCCCTCTCTACAAGGACAATATCAAGCCTCTTTTTCATAATATAAATATAGCATTTAATTTGTGTGTGTTACAAACCTTGCATTGAACAAAAATAGAGGGGGTCAAGGGGACTTCTTCGTGGCCGGGGTGCCTCACCCCTCCCCTTGCAGGGGGGGTCGAGGGGGGGCAGCGCCGCCCCCCTTTTTTTTCTTCTTTTCTTTGCCTGCTACTGACGAGTTTTGTCACCGTGGTGACAAATTTAGGCACAATGATTAATGGAGCAGCCTCGTTCCAATGGTCATGATTTAAAGACATGAGGGCATTCTGTATGAAATTTGGTTGATCAAACAGATGCAGTAGATGTGGTATGATTCTTGATAGATGTTTACTATTGTATAGGAGACAAAAAAGCGGTTTTAAACCGATAAAGTAAATACATGAAAAAGAAAGAAGGTTGTGCCATGCTTAGGATGACATCAGAGATAGGTAGTGGGAATGAGAGAGGGTTTACATTGATTGAACTGCTGATAGTGATAGCGATTATAGGGATACTGACCTCTATAGCAGTGCCGGCGTTTTTAGGCCAGAGGGAGAAGGCAAAGGTGAGGGCAATTGAGGCTGGGGCAAAGGGCGCCACCAATGACCTACAGAGTTACCTGGATTCCTACATGGGAGGAGACCCATACATAATCATAACCAGCAGGACAGGTGATCAGGGCTGTTTTGAGGCCTCTAACGCAACGGCAACGGGCAAGACATGTCAGGCGATATACAATCAGGCCAGCACAAGCACATACACGGCATACCCAAACGGTCTTGTTGGCATGCTCAATGACTTTGTCAATCACCACACCAACAAGGGTGACTCAAGCCCAATCACCGGGGAGCCACTGTTTGTTACAGCGCACAACACCATGGGGGAGATATTTTTGACACCCAACGGTAGCAGGGGGGTTAACATCACCGCATATGCTACAGATACGACTACAACGGTATTCAGCCAGGTTGTGACGGCCAGATGAATAGTCAACTCAGAGATTGCAAGGCAGACAGAAACAGCGCTATCTGCCTTGTGTGAGTCCACTTCGTAAACGCTGCCCCAAAAAACCGGTGTTCCGTGATGTCTCTCCGTTTAGGGGACGTCGCTCTCTTGCCATTTGACCTCTTCAACCGTGCTGATGCGTGAAAATCTGCTTGCGACCTCAAACCAATCCTTGTCGTTGGTGGTATAGATGCGTATACGGTAGGTAACCGTATTTGGAGACACCTCGTACTCGTAACTATAACTCTGGATACAGATAGATGGGAAGTCGGAGAGAACGGCCCTTATCTTTGCAAGGGCATCCTCATCGTTGGCGAATTTAATAGTTACGATGCTATAGAGTCTGTGGGTAGTGAGTCGCCTGATGGGGTGTACCCAATACAGGGCGATGATAATTATAAGGGTGGTAAAGAGGGTCTGGTAAATAAGCCCAGCCCCAATGGATAGACCGATGCCGGTGGCGATCCATAGCGCGGCAGCAGTCGTTAATCCACGCACTGACCCCCTCCCCTTTATGATCGCCCCGGAGCCAAGAAATCCCATGCTGGCAATTGCATATGAGGCAATTCGCCCCGGGTCAAGACGAATGACCGATTGGCTGACGTCAAAGTTATGGTAGATCACCTCAATATGAAGCGAAAGAAGCATCATAAGGCATGCCCCCGTTGAGACCACTAGATAGGTCCTAAACCCAGCAGCCTGCCCATGCGATTCCCGTTCAAAACCAATAATACCACCCAAAACGGCCGAAAGCAATAGCTTGCCAAACTGCAATGATATCGTATGCCAGTCAGTCATCATATATGCCTTGTCCATTATACCACAATCATGTCTATCGCCTATATCTTTCTATGTCAGGAAAATTGTATATTAAAGGATGAAAGGTAATGAATATGCGATTAACGATTAGAAATTTCAGGTATATTAAGTATAAGCATACGCAGTGAACAAGATGAGGCCTGGAGAGAGTGAGGCGTGGCTTTCTGCAATGCTTAATAGCATATGCGATGCGGTGATAACTGTCGATGCCAGCGCCCTGGTGACGTACCTCAACCACCATGCCATATCCTTAACGGGCTGGAGCGCGGAGGATGCCCTCAGAAGGCCTGTGAGAGAGGTCTTTCAAATCTTGCCGGAAGACTCTGACAAAGAGGTGCAAGACCCTGTAGATATGGTGCTTCGTAACAGGACAACCATAACCTCTCTCAGTGGTGTGTTGATACCAGGGCCCACAGGCAGGCAGCAGGATAACGCAAGGATATACATCGAGGGCAGCGCGGCGCCAATCAAGGACAAGATCACGGAAGAGGTCGTGGGCGTCATCCTGCTAGTGCGCGACGTTACGCAAGAGAGGCAGAAGAGGCAGCAGATGATGCTGGCCGAGCGGCTGGCTGCCCTTGGCAGGATGGCTGCCGGCGTTGCCCACGAGATAAACACCCCTCTGACGGGGATTATCATATTTGCGTCGATGATGTCAGACCGTTTATCTCCAGAGGATGTAGAGGACAAGGAATCCCTTGATATAATCGTAGAGTCGGCAGAGAGGTGTTCGAGGGTTGTTAGTGGGTTGTTGAGGTTTTCATCCACCATAACCTCCAATATAACCAATGTCGATGTCAATGCGCTCATACTTGACCTGCTTGAGCAACGGCACAAATCGCCAGGTAACATAATACTTCCCATGAAAAAGGTCATCAGGCAGGCAAACCTCGGCAACGTCTCCATAGCAACCATCCTCGACCCCTCCCTGCGGCACATAAAGGCCGATGCAACCCAAATAGAGGAGGTCTTTATCAACATCCTCGCAAATGCCGCCGAGGCCTTGAATGGTAAGGGAGAGTTGCACATTAAGACCAGGCTGATCACGGGTGAACAACATGACCTTGTCGAAATAGAGATCACCGACACAGGCCGGGGCATCGAGGAAAGACACATGAACCTGGTGTTTGAGCCGTTCTTTACGACAAAACCCGTGGGTCTTGGCACAGGGCTTGGGTTGTCAGTAAGCCACGGGATCGTCAGGCTGCACGGCGGTGAGATCACCTTCAAGTCAGAACCAGGCAGGGGAACCAGCTTTTTCATCCGCCTGCCGTGTCAAGCATAAGAAGAAGAGAAGAAAAAAGAAAGAAGGGAGGGCTTTGCCCTCCCTCAGACCCACCCACAAGGGGACCAGTCCCCTTGACCCCATAATGCTCAGTCATAAGAGCCTCTTGCAAAAGTACATGTTATGTAAAATATAACAAAAAACTCATTTTGTAAGTGGCTGATATTAAATAATATTGTTTGGGTACGATAATTGCTTGACTTGAGATTTGCAAGAGGCTCATTATATAAAAACTTTTGTATTTTATGGGAAGTGGGAGGTATATAAGAATAAAAAAAACTCTTGACAAACGTGTGCTGACATGATTAAACTACCTTAAAAATTTAATAAAAGAAGGTGTTAAATTATGAGTAGTCATGCTTGGAGACCAGTGATGGTGATCGTTGCGGTAGTGATTGCGGGGCTTGTGGTGAGACAGATGATCATACCAAGGGATTTCGTTGCAAAGAACGGTAATTACAAGTACCAGTGGCATCGATTGAGCAACGAGGAAGAGTGGAAGCGGTTCGAGGTCAAACACTTGGGGCGGGATTTCTGCAAACAGTGTCACCCGGACAAGATTGAAACAGTGGCAGACTCAGGGCATCAGAACGTGCAGTGTGAGAACTGTCACGTCCAGTTCGATCCTGAGAAGAAGGGGCACAAGAGCATCGATCTGAAGGCCGATTATAAGTACGCGCTTGATATCGGTATTGACAGGTCCAGGGAGCTGTGCAAGAGGTGTCATACGAAGCTGAAGTATAGGCCCGACAAGTATACACTATTTTCAAAGGGGACTATACAGTTTAAGCTGATAGACCCGGAGAAGCACAATCCAGGGGTTGAGTGCGTCATGTGTCATGATGTTCACAAGACTGGTTTTAAATAAGGCTTAAGGAGGAACTTAACATAATGAGTCTGACAAGACGGGAACTTTTAAAGATGGGTCTGCTTTCGATCTGTGGGGCGATTATACCACTGAGCGCCCTTGAGGTATTAAAACCGGAGGCGCTGGCATCATTGATACATCCATTTAGCGAGAAGAAGAGGTGGGCATTTGTCGTGGATACGACCAAGTGCGTTGGATGCGGGATGTGCGCCAAGGCGTGCAAGCTCGAAAACGAAATACCCTTTTATGCCGACGTCCAGAGGACGTGGGTGGAGCGTTATATACAGCTTAAGAGCGGCGAGGTCATCATAGACTCTCCCAAGGGGGCGAGGTATGGCTTTACGGCAAATGACCCCCAAGGCAGAACCGACGTCTCTGAGGACGATATAACAAAGGGGTTTTTCGTCCCCAAGCTGTGTAATCACTGTGAGAAGCCCTCGTGCGTGCAGGTCTGCCCGGCCGGGGCCACATACAAGACCGATGACGGCGTGGTGCTGGTTGACAGAAAGTGGTGCATCGGGTGCGGGTACTGCATAACCAACTGTCCTTACTTCGCAAGGTTCTTTCACCCCGTTTACAATGTCGCCGATAAGTGCACGTTCTGCTATCACAGGATAACCAAGGGAATGAAGACCGCATGTGTGGATGCCTGTGCCTTCGGAGTCAGAAAAATCGGGCTGATAAATGACCCCGACAGCGAGGTATTCAAGATTATTACCACCCAACGGGTGGAAGTGCTAAAACCTGAGTATGGAAATGAGCCGCATGTATTTTACATCGGCCTGGACCATATTGTAAGATAAATGTGTGAAACTAATTTGAGGTGATAAATTAATGGAAGCAGGTTCAATGAATGAATCGGTACATGGGGCGCTGTGGACTATAAGAGAGCTCTACACGTATCCCAACGAGTATATGTACTGGACGGTGCATATTGTGATTTATCCGTTTCTGACGGGTCTGGTGGCAGGGGCGTTTGTGTTGTCCTCGCTGTACCATGTCTTTGGCAAGGAACAGTTAAAGCCGGTTGCGAAGTTTTCGCTGGTGTTTTCCCTGGCGCTATTGATAATGGCACCAACGCCGTTGCTGTTTCATCTGACACAGCCATTGAGAGCGGCAAACATCATGCTGACACCGCATTTTTATTCGGCTATAGCGGCCTTCACGATTGTGTATCTGACGTATATGGCGATAGTCCTGTCGGAGATATGGTTTGTGTTTCGCCCGTTTATCGTCAAAAATGCAGAGGAAAAAACAGGTATCATGGGGTTTGCCTACAAGATCATGACGCTTGGCTCCTTTGACGTCAGCGAAACAGCCCTGCACTCGGATGAGAAGATCATAAAGATACTTGCGGCCGTGGGTATCCCGGCGGCGGCGTTTCTACATGGATACGTGGGATTCATCTTTGGTTCGGTCAAGACGGTTCCCCTGTGGAAGACCCCGCTGATGCCGTTTATATTCCTCATGTCCGCGATAATATCGGGCGTGGCCATCTGTATCGTTACATACACGCTTGCCATGTACATAAGCAGGAAGTTTATATGCGGGGCAACGATACGCAGCATGGGCAAGGTGCTTGCGTTGTTTCTGGTAATAGCGTTCCTGCTTGAAGGCATAGACATAGTGTTTCA
>JADFXD010000137.1 GCA_015233725.1 Nitrospirota bacterium
TCAAACACATCTCCCACTACTCCCTTTACAGCACCCTTTAATTTTTGATGCACCCTATCCGGCCCATCCTTTGACACTTACAATCAATAGATGTTATAATATTCGAATATGAAGATAGCTATAACTGGAAAAGGGGGGGTGGGTAAGACCACACTAGCTGCGGTGTTAAGTCACCTATACGCGGTTGAGGGCAAGACCGTCATAGCAGTTGACGCCGACCCCGATGCCAACTTAGCGGCAGCCTTTGGACTCAACAAGGAACAGACAAAGGACCTCCGTCCCATTGCCGAGATGGGACAGTTAATCGAAGAGCGCACCGGGGCCAGACCTGGCAGCATGGGCGGTGTGTTCAAATTAAACCCAAGGGTCGATGACATACCCCAGGCATGTAGCATCAAGATAGGCGGTATAAGGCTCCTTGTCATGGGCAAGTCCAGGGAGGCCGCATCGGGATGCTACTGCCCTGAAAACGTATTTCTAAAGCGCTTGCTAAAACACCTTATCACCGAGAGGGACGACGTCGTTATAGTGGATATGGAGGCGGGGATTGAGCACCTCACCAGGGGAACGGCTGAGGGGGTTGACGCCTTTATCGTTGTCGTTGAACCCGGCAAGAGGAGCATTCAGACTGCCCTTGCCGTCAGGGATATGGCCAGGACCCTGGGGGTTGCAAACGTCTTTGTCGTTGCCAGTAAGGTCAGAAACAGCGCGGACGTTGAGTTTATAAAAGGCCTGATAGAGGGGATGAACTACGTCGGTGCCATTGGCTTTAACCCGGACGTGGTGGAGGCCGATATAAAAGGCACCCCACCCTACGAAAACGCCCCGGAGGCCGTCAGGGACATAAAACTGATAAAGGACGCCATTGAAGCCAGTATCAAGGCATCAGGTGGCGGCCACACAGAGTGATATCCAAATCCATCATCAGGAGGTCCGCCCTATCCCTGAGAGACAAGATCAGCGTCCAGGACAAGAGCGCCAAGGACGCAAGGATCAAATACAGCCTGCTACATCTGAAGGAGTTTAAGGATGCATCAAAGGTGATGCTCTATGCCTCCTTCAGGAGTGAACCTGAGACCCTGACAATCATAGAGGAAGCCCTTGGTAGCGGCAAGTTGGTAGCGCTGCCAAAGGTTGAGGGGACGACCCTGGGTGTATATGAGATAAGGGGCATGAGCGAGCTTGTCAGTGGGTGTATGGGCATCCCTGAGCCGGATGTCCCGCAATCAAGGCGCATAGACATAGAGCAACTGAGCCATTTTGACATTATCGTAACACCGGGTGTGGCCTTTGATGCCTCCGGGGGCAGGCTTGGCTATGGCTGTGGTTTCTATGACAGGCTGTTAGGCTCCTGGCCATTGAGGCCGATGTCAAGCCCGCTGCCAGGGCCGCTAATAGTTCTTTCTCGCTCCAGGACGCTCCTGGTTGCTCTTGCCTATGTGGAGCAGATAGTTGATGACATCCCCATGCAGCCACACGACGTCAGGGTCGACAGGATAATCACCGATGATGGCGTCATTACGCCACAATGACTAAAAATACTCACAACGGCATAATATAAAATAATGGACACTGAAAAGATAAGACGCGGGGTAGAGTTAATACTTGAGGGCATCGGGGAACATCCCCAAAGACCCGGCCTTCAGAAAACCCCACAACGGGTCGCGGCCATGTACGAGGAGATACTCTCGGGTATGGCCACGCCTGAGGAAGAACTGCTTAGGCCCATAGAAGGCGAAAACTACGACGAAATGGTCATCCTCAAGGATATTACGTTTTACTCCATGTGTGAACACCACATGTTGCCTTTCTTTGGAACGGCCAACATAGCCTATATCCCAAATGGCGGTAAGATCGTGGGTATCGGCGAACTGGCAAAGGCCCTCGACCTGATGGCAAAGAGGCTGCAAGTCCAGGAGAGACTCACCACACAACTGGCAGACCTGATAATGGACTCGCTGAGACCACGGGGGACAATGGTGGTGATCGAGGCCGAGCATCTGTGTCTGAGTATGCGGGGATTAAAGAAGCAGGGCGCCAAGGTCGTTACCTCCGCAGTGAGAGGGATATTCAGGACGAGGCAGTCTACACGCAATGAGATACTGTCGTTGATTCGGCAATAATATTAACATAAAACTAATTTTATTAGCGTAAGCATAAGGAGGATTTTGTGTCGGCAACTATAATAGACGGTAAGAAGGTTTCAAAGGATATCACGGATGGACTTCAGAAGGAGGTGGCGGAGCTGCGCTCTAAGGGTATAGAGCCTGGGCTGGCTGTTGTCCTGGTGGGTGAGAACCCGGCTTCAAAGAAGTATGTTGGAAGCAAGGAAAAGATGTGTGAAACGCTTGGTATCAGGAGCCTTGGCAACAAGATACCCGATACCAGCACACAGGCGGAGCTTATAAAGCTCATAGACGACCTCAACGCAGACCCCAAGGTGCATGGCATACTGGTGCAACTGCCCCTGCCCAAGCACCTCGATGAAAAGGCCGTGATGCACCGCATCGCCCCGGAAAAGGACGTCGATGGCTTTGGCCCCGATGCCCTTGGCAGATTGCTGCTGGATGAGCCCGGGTTTCTGCCATGTACCCCTCATGGCTGCATGAAGCTGCTGGAGGCCTACGGGATTGACCCTAAGGGCAAACACGCCGTGGTCGTTGGCAGGAGCGTGATCGTTGGTAAGCCTATCTCCATGCTGCTGTTACGCAAACACGCCACCGTTACGATCTGTCACAGCAGGACGGCAGACCTCAAGGAGGTGTGTCTCAGCGCCGACATTATCTGCGCCGCCGTGGGAAAGGCCGAGATGATCAAGGGCGACTGGGTCAAGGAAGGGGCAACTGTCATAGACATAGGCATTAACGTAGGGGCAGATGGCAAGCTCGTTGGCGATGTGGAGTTTGGCGCTGCAAAGGAGCGGGCCGGCTTTATCACACCCGTCCCCGGCGGCGTAGGCCCCATGACAATAGCCATGCTGATGTATAACACTGTAGAGGCCGCCAAGGCAACCGTTCGACCGTAGGGGAGCACAACAGATCAATTCCCTAATCAAAAAAGTAAAAAAAAACACGGGAGACTTTACACCATGATTATAACTATTAAGAAGGACACTAAGAAGCTACTGGAGACCCTCGATAGATATAAGAGTTTCTATCTGATTGGCTGTTCCGAGTGTGCCTCCCTCTGCGGTACGGGTAATGAGGAGGCCATCAAGGAGCTGACGGAGGCGCTTACGGCGGCGGGTAAGACCGTCACAGGGGGGATCGTGCCTACGACTGGGTGCCAGACGCTGGGGACCAAGGTCGAGCTAAAGAAGGATAAGGATGCCTCTGGGGAGGCCGAGGTCATAATCGCCATGTCCTGTGGGGCGGGGACACAGAGCGCCGTTGAGATATTCCCCGACAAGCCGGTCTACCCCGCCAATGACACCATGTTCCTGGGCAACATGACGCGGTTTCAGATGTTTGACGAGCGCTGCTCCCTCTGTGGCGATTGTGTACTGGAGTTGACCGGAGGGATATGTCCAGTTACCAACTGTCCCAAGGGGCTTTTAAATGGCCCATGTGGCGGCATGAAGGATGGCAACTGCGAGGTCAGCGCCGATATCAAGTGCGCGTGGGTACGAATATATGAGAGACAGAAGAAACTCAACGAACTGGAAAAGATGGAGGATATCGCCCCACCCAAGGACTGGTCCAAGAGTCAGAAGCCACACTCGTTGTATAACAAAGAGGACAAACAGAAAGATAAGGCAGGTGCAACCCACAGCGACAAGACTGCTAAAAGTGTGGGTGCACCACCGTTAAAGGAGAAGAAATAATGAGCCTTAAAGAAACCCTCCAATCTGGTAAGTTTGTTGTAACTGCCGAGGTAGGTCCGCCCAAGGGAACCGATATCGCAACGATGCTCCACGACATGCACCTGCTCAAAGGCAAACTCGACGCCGTAAACGTAACCGACAACCAGTCAGCCGTCATGCGTATAAGCTCCGTGGCGGTGTGTAAGATCGCCATCGAGCAGGGTCTTGAGCCGATACTGCAGATGACGTGCAGGGACAGAAACCGCATCGCGCTTCAGTCAGACCTCTTGGGCGCAAGTGTGCTGGGCATCCACAACGTCCTGATCATGACGGGAGATCACGTCTCGGCGGGGGATCAGAAGGGCGCCAAACCCGTCTACGACATAGAGTCCGTGCAATTGCTTCAGGTCGTGGATGGCCTCAACAACGGCCATGACATGTATGGCAATGCGTTAAAGGGCGCAACGAGTTTCTTCCAGGGTGCGGTCGTCACCCCCGAGGCCAACCCGCTTGAGCCGCAACTGATGAAGTTCAAGAAGAAGGTCAAGGCAGGTGCTAACTTCTTTCAGACGCAGGCGATTTATGACATCGACAAGTTCAAGGAGTTCATGGCCTTTGCCAGGCAGTTTCCGGTGAAGGTATTGGCCGGTCTGGTAGTGTTAAAGAGCGCCGGTATGGCCAACTTCCTAAACAACAACGTCCCTGGCATAAAGGTCCCTCAGTCGCTGATAGATGAGCTAAAGGCGGCAGGTAAGGAAAAGGCCGGCGATACAGGTCTCAACATCACCGCCAGGCACATCAGGCAGCTCAAGGAAGAAGGCATATGCGATGGCGTCCACATCATGGCCATCGGCATGGAAGACAAAGTCCCAACAATCCTGCAACGCGCAGGACTCCTCTAAGAAAAGAAAAAGAGAGAAGGGGGCGGCTCCGCCCCCCCTCAGACCCCCCTGCAAGGGGACCAGTCCCCTTGACCCCGTAAAATTTAGTAATGTGGCCACTTTTTCTCTGTTATTGAATTTGCCAGTTAGGGATACCTTTTAAAACATAGTTGCCGCTGGATATTGTGGCGCCATTCATTAACCACACGGCAACGTCTCCGGTTGTGGTGTCCTGCCACATTATATCGGCTTTGCCGTCGCCATTGAAGTCTTCTACCTCTGTTATTTGCCAGTTTTTAGGGATACCTTTTAAAACATAGTTGCCGCTGGATATCGTGGCGCCATTCATTAACCACATGACAACGTCTCCGGTTTGGGTGTCTTGCAGCAGGATATCGGCCTTGCCATCGCCATTGAAGTCTCCTGTGCCCTTGATTACCCAATTTAACGGTAACCCTTTAACTACTAATCCACCACCTTTTGTATTCATCCCATCCATGAGCCAGATGTAGACGTCGCCAGTTGAGGTGTTTCGCAACAGGATATCGCCCTTACCGTCGCCATCGAAGTCATTTTTTACCCCTCCACCTGTTGGCGTTGGCGTAGCAGTTGGTGTTGGTGTCGGCGTGGGTGTTGGGTTAGTCCCACCACGTACTGGCCATACATGGCCGAAGGGGGACGTGCTATACGCGGTGCCGTCTTGCACATAGCTAAGGGACATGGCGATGATCCATGGGCTGGATGTACCGGAAGCGTAGTTCTCAGATGACCAGTAGAAGTTCTGCACATTGGTAAACCCAGATGTCATCAACGATGTCACAACATCAGCAGATGTGTTGTTACAATAGCCTACACCAGTGTTTAGTATTGCATCTAAACCTGTCGTAGTCCCATCCGTCCTGCAAAGGCTATACAACTGCTGTATCGTTGGTAGTTTCCAACCACTAGCTGCACAGGTACTCGCTTGAGCCCACGTCACAGCGCCGTTGCAACCATCGGCGTTTTTCATCCACTGCAGGCCGGTATATGTGTCCGTCATCGAACCATCGCCGTTATCGGTAAAGCGACCTGCCCATGCGTCGTTAATACACATCACTCCAATCATCACGATCAGCATCAGGACAAACAACACCCTCACGCCTGCGTGCAACTGGAGATACTTCATCTTTTGGTTATAGTTTCCTCGAAACATAAACCCTCCTAAAACTTTTTTTTTGGTTCCGCGGCACCGATAAAATCGGCCTCTGATCTATTCAATGTAAATTATAATATAAGCGTATCCTCTTTAAATTTCATGGTAAACACTTTTTTCACCCTGGTGACAATCCTTCTGTCTTACTTCTGATGATATCAGATAAG
>JADFXD010000047.1 GCA_015233725.1 Nitrospirota bacterium
GGGGGGGGCGGAGCCGCCCCCCTTTTTCTTTTCTTCTTTTCCTTTTTCTTATGCCTCTTTGGCTGCTTTGATGAATGCCTTTATCTTGGAGTGATCCTTCTTTCTTTTTGTTTCCTCGACGGCGGAGCTGACATCCACCGCATAGGGCCTGACCCGCTTGATGGCATCTCCTACGTTTTCGATGCTCAAGCCGCCTGCTAGCACTATCCTGCCAAACTGCTTGGCCTCCAGGGCGATGTCCCAATTAAACAGCTTGCCAGTGCCACCATAGGTCTTGTCGTCGTAGGTATCAAGCAGATAGGCTTGCACCTTGTAAGGCTCCAATACCCTCAGGTCCATAAACTCCCTCACCCTGAAGGCCTTGATAACCCTCTTCCACGCACCACACAACTGTGCCCCCTCATCCCCGTGCAACTGCACCACGTCAAGACCGCTTTGAAGCATCGTCGCGACAATAGCCGCCTCATCCTCGTTGACAAACACACCAACCGTCGTGACAAATGGAGGCAACTCCCTGACTATCGCCGAGACCTCCTGGGGCGTCACACACCGGGGACTCTTGTCGTAGAACACAAACCCAATGGCGTCCGCTCCGGCTTCTACCGCGGCAATGGCATCATCGACGTTTGTTATCCCGCATATCTTAATTTTCACGCTTATAGTTTCCACCTCGCCCTCCGTGTTTTTCAAGCAGCATGACATCCTTTATGACCATTTGCTTATCCACCGCCTTGCACATGTCGTAGATGGTCAGCGCCGCAACGGTCGCTGCCGTCAACGCCTCCATCTCAACGCCAGTTTGACCAATTATCTTGACCGTTGCCAGGATATCTATGCAGCAGAGTTCCTCGTTTATCGAAAAATCTATTGTAACACTCGTTATGTTTAACGGATGACACATGGGGATCAGAAACGGCGTGTGCTTGGCCCCCGTAATTGCAGCCACCCGCGCAACCGCCAAGACGTCCCCCTTGGACAACGCACGGTCCTTAACCAGCCTAATTGTCTCGGGTTTCATAACAACCTTGCCACTTGCAATGGCCACCCTGGAGGTTATAGGCTTATCGGTGACATCCACCATCTTGGCCCTTCCCTCGTTATCAAAATGCGTCAATCCGTCCATAGTATCTCCTTTCACGCAACAGTCTATTCGTGCATATACGCCTATTGTACCACATCAAGGGCAAGTTTTTTTTGAGACTGAATTAAAACATCAAGGATGTAATTATAGCGCGTTTCGATCGCGTGCAATACATAATGGGACATGTGGTATAATAAGAGCAGGTTTTATGCAGTTAGGGTTTGACAAGAAGGATCGAGGCTACCCGTGGCTTTCTATGCTGCTGGATGGTTATTCGATAATCGACAGTGGCGTTGAGACCTACATACAGGTCGAGGTGGCAAGAGGCAAGCGCAGCCTGGCATGTCATAAGGGTTGTGGCAACTGCTGCATAAGCCAGACCGACATCCCCGTGTATCCACACGAGGTAGCCGGAATCTACTGGTACGTGACCGAAAAATTGCCTCAAGAGGCAAGGTCTCTCCTAATGGGCCAGATCGATGCAAGCCAGATCGATATCTCAGCGCCTTGCCCCTTCCTGGGGGGACAGGAGTGCTTGATCCACGCCGTTCGCCCCGCCTCATGCAGGGTGTTTAACGTCTTTGACACACCGTGTCAACAGGACGAGGACCCCTTTTACACAAGGCAGTTTGATGTGCTCCTACCCCCTCAGGAATACATCAACGAGGCCTTCTATACTGTCCTGCCCTTCTATGGCTTAAAGGACCGCTACGACAGGATGGACGCCTTGGAAGATGGCCTGATCAACTCCAGGATCATGAACCTCAAGACCTACAACTGGAAAGAGCTGTTTAACAAATGAATCCCGTGGAATTATACAGGCAACTGCCAAAGCTGCCCGCACTCATTCTGTAAAAGAATCAAGGCAATAATCAAAAGCGATATTATGACAATGACCACCGTCACAGAAGAGGTATTAAGGGAGATAGTCAAGGCAATTGTCGAAACCGTACATCCCTTGAAGGTCATTTTGTTTGGTTCGTATGCGCGCGGCCATGACAGACCAGGTTCTGATATTGATATTCTTGTCGTTGAGGAAGAGCCCTTTGGAACTGGCAGAAGCAGGATAAAGCGGATCGGCAATATCTACCGGAGTCTTCCACCTTATCTTATCCCAATTGATGTTGTTCTTTATAGCAAAGATGAATTCGACACGTGGAAAGACGGGATAAATCACGTCATCGCCAGGGCTTACAGGGAAGGAAAAGTGCTGTATGAGAGCAGTTGAAGAAGCAAAGCATGAACAAAATTTATGACATTAAAAATTTTTGAGATTTTAGATACTATGGACATAAATATTTATAAAATTGATCGGCTCGCTCCTTATAGTCGCTGGGGTCGGATTGAGCATTATGGGGTCAAAGGCACTGGTGCCCTTGCAGGGGGTTCTAAAGGGGGGCGGCCAGGCGCCCCTTTCTTTCCCTCTCCTTGTAGCATAAATATGGATAGGCACTTATGACAATTAAGAAAAAGGTAATCATGAGTTTCGCTATGAGTTTTTCACTCATGATCGTACTTGGGGTCTTGGCATATGTTGATTTCGCGGAGATCATAAAGGAGGTCAGATACCTTGAGGCCACGGACAGGATCAGGGGAAAGACCCTTGAGGTCAGGAGGTACGAAAAGAACTTCCTCTACGGGGACTCAGACTCCGCGGATAAGGTAATCAGCTACTTAGGGCAATTAAGAGACCTGATATACTCAGAGGATGTCTCTAACAGCTCAAATGTATTAATCAGGAAGATGGACAACACGCTTACAGATTATAGACAGGTCTTTGACGAGATCGTCAAGAGGTCTTCCGAGTTTAAGAATGCCATAAACGAGCTTAAGAAGGGAGACTCAACGTACTCGTTTATAATGCCCCTGGTTAGTGCCTCGTTCCTTGAACATCCCCTTGAAGGCAGTGAGGCGCTCAGACAGTCGTTGTATAAGTCCAATAATGCCCCTCTGATGACCCTTCAATCTATCAGGAGTGACGTAAACACCCTAAGGACATTGGGTGAGGAGCTGGTGATGACCTCCAGGGACCTTGACAGGAAGGCAAGAACCAGGATTGAGCGCCTGATAAGGTTCACACAGATAAGCGCCGTTGTCCTCATCCCGATATCTTTTGTGATTGGTTTTACACTGCTGGTGTTAGTGAGCCATAAGGTGGTCAAGAAGCTAAATGACCTGGAAGATGTGATGGACAAGATCGGACACGGGTACTTCGCGTCACTGCCGGTGTCAGAGGTCATAGATGAGGTGGACAAGCTGAAGCTCGCGTGCAACCGCATGTCTGATGACCTAAAACAAAGGGAAGAACAATTGATAACCAAGGATGAACAACTACAACGCGGCAAGCAACTGATAGCCATCGGCACCCTCGCCTCCGGCATTGCCCACGAGCTTAATAACCCGCTTAACAACATCCATCTCGCCGCCCAGACACTCACCCGTGTAATGTCAAAAGGCACATATCCCGATATCCTCAACGAATCTGTCACCGATATATACACGCAGACGATGAGGGTGAAAAAGATCGTTGGAGACCTCCTTGAGTTTGCCCGCAGCAAAAAGCCCCAATATGAACATTTAGAGCTGCACGATGTCATCTCTGAGGTCTATAGACGCCTCTACGCTACAACAGACCTGAGAGACATTGAGTTTGTCATAGAAGGACAGGGATTCATCCTTGCCTGCCGTCATTGCATCGAGCAGGTCTTTATCAACCTGTTTACCAACGCCGTTGATGCCATGTCGGCTAAGGGGACGCTCAGGGTGGTTATCTCCGTTTCGGCCTCTGAGGCAACCATCACGGTCTCCGACACGGGTGAAGGTATCCCGCCAGAGGCCGTGGATAGGGTGTTTGAACCATTCTTTACGAAAAAGGAGAAGGGTACAGGGCTTGGGCTTTTCCTGGTCTATAATCTTATAAGAAAGCAAAATGGCCATATAAGGGTTGAGAGTGAGGCAGGTAAGGGCAGCACATTTGTAATCACGTTGCCGGTTATAGAGACGCAACCAGTTACAGAGACGCAGGAGGAGACATTATGAAGGTAATCGTTGCGGAGGACGAGGAGATATCAAGAAAGCACCTCTTGTTTGCCCTTGAGGACGAGGGCTATGAGGTCAAAGGCGTGGGCGATGGCCTGTCCGCGCTAAAGGAGGTGTCAACAAACGATTACGATGTCTTGATAACTGACATAAAGATGCCTGGCATGGACGGTATGGAGCTCTTTAAGGCAGTAATGGCAGGCTACCCTGAGACAAGCGTTATCATAATAACGGGGTTTGGCACCATAGCCGCTGCCGTGGAGGCCATCAAACAGGGCGCTGAGGACTATATAACAAAGCCCTTTAACATAGACGACCTGCTCGCTAAACTCAAGAAGATATCGGAAAAAAAAAGCCTTCAGAGGGAAAACGCCGCCCTTAGGGCATCGCTCGGTTTAGGGCGCGACCTGCCGTTTATAGCCAGGAGCAGGCGTATGCAGGCGGTGATAGAGTCCATTTACAAGCTCAGGGACGCCGACTGCAATGTCCTCATCACTGGCGCCACGGGTACTGGAAAAGGCCTCACGGCAAGGCTTATCCACAGATGCGGCTCAAGAAAGGATAAACCATTTATAAGCATCAACTGTGCGGTGTTGACTGAGGAGCTGCTCGCAAGCGAACTCTTTGGCCATGAAAAGGGCGCCTTCACGGGGGCAGTATCGACCAAACAGGGGCTGGTAGAGCTTTCACACACGGGGAGCCTGTTCCTCGATGAGATTGCCGAAATGACGCCAAGTCTCCAGGCGCGCCTCCTAAAGGTCATCGAAGAGGGTGAGTTCTTCAGGGTTGGCGGCACCAGATTGATAAAGGTAAACGTTCGCTTTATCGCCGCTACCAACCAAAACGTAAAGGCGCTTATCTCCAAAGGCGCCTTCCGGGAGGACCTCTACTACAGGCTCAACGTCATGGAGCTTGCAATCCCACCGCTGCGGGAAAGGAAGGAGGATATCAGGCCGCTCTGTGAGTTCTTCCTGGGCAAGTATGTCTCAAAGTACAAAAAGGGCATAAAGGGATTCTCAAAGGAAGCCCTGCAAACCCTCATGGAATACGACTTCCCAGGTAACGTCAGGGAGTTGGAAAATATCGTCGAAAGGGCCGTCATCATAGAAAACACCCGCTCCATAACCATCGGCAGTCTGCCGCAGGGACTATTGATGTTCCAGATTGAAACAATAGACCCAAACAGGGTTCAGACAATAGACGAGCTCACCAGGGGTTACACGGAGAAGGTCATCGATATGTTTGGCGGCAATAAGACGATGGCAGCCCAAGCCCTCGGAATATCACGAACAAGTCTCTGGCGCATCCTCAAGTAATCCCCAAGAAAAAAGAAAACAAAGAATAAAGGGGGGCGGCTCCGCCCCCCCCTCGACCCCCCCTGCAAGGGGACCAGTCCCCTTGACCCCATTAAATACTTATTCCAATGTCATAAATCTTATCTTCGTTTCATGGCTGTTTCAAATTGGAACGGCTAAATTGTCTTCGTCTCTACTAAAATCATTATAAATCAAGAGGTTATCTGTTGGCATGTTTATTGAGATTATATGGGCATGATAGAGAGACAGGAAATAAGGGCAATGGATACGATGTTATTTGTTACCAGCGCCAATGTCAGCAACGACGAGGGTATAGTGTATGCCATTGAGTTGGCGATCAACACAAGGGCAGCCCTGGAGATCGTTATAGTTTGTTGCGCTGACAGTTTTGCCCAATGCGTAAAGAATCATCCGGAGATAACGGATCGTATCCAGGACATTACCAGCAATAGCCATAAGTATAATCTCAACGTAACCTGTGAAATATACACAGGAAACGTGACGAGGGCTATCAAGGATCGTGTTGCCAGGAGAAATGATATAAAGTTGGTCATTCTTGGAACCGGACTAAGCAAAAAAAGCGTCTTAGACGCAAAATATATCTTAAGAGACATGGCTCATGCCGTTGTTACCTTACAACAGACTAACTAATTGGATAACGGCAGGGCATAAGGAGAACTAAACATGAAGGCACTTGAGACATTAAAGAAACTACTGGCGAGCATAAACAGCTACATGGAGGCAGCCGCCATAGCAGAGATGAGAGTCGACGTAGCGAGAGAGGCATTATTAAGTGGCCCTAAACCAGCAGAAAAACGTGTGGCTAAACAGAACGTTATAAAACTTATAAGAAATGTAAGGCCCATAAATGACGAGAAAATTGACCTCTATCACGGTGCCAACTGAAAAGGACAGAGTTGGGATTATGAACTCAATAAGCGTAAAACTATTGAAATACTGTGTATATAATGGGGTCAAGGGCACTGGTGCCCTTGCGGGGGGTCCTGAAGGGGCCAGGAGCGTCCTGGAGCGCAAAAGAAGCGGAGCCGCCCCTTTCTTCTTTTCTTTTCTCTTCTTAATTCCCTAAAAAAAACGAAGGAGGAAATTTTATGATGCACATTTATCTGCCGGTTGCGCACACGTCCATAAACCTGGTAGTGATACTGTTAATAGGGACGGGGATAGGGTTGTTGTCGGGCCTGTTTGGGGTTGGGGGTGGATTTCTCATTACACCGGTGTTGATGATGTTTGGGATTTCCCCTGTGGTGGCTGCGGCAAGTGGGGCGAATCAGATGGTTGCCGCCTCTACCTCTGCCACGCTCACTCACTGGAAACTGGGCAACGTGGATATCAAGATGGGTCTGATACTGATTGCCGGCAGTTTTATTGGTGGCGGGTTGGGTGTACAGGTGGTGAAGGTCCTGAGCGCCCTGGGTAATGCCGACTTTGTCATCAAGCTAACCTACGTGCTGTTACCTCTTACGGTAGGCGGGTTTATGCTTGTTGAGAGTATGAAAACCCTGATGGGTGGTAGTAAAGGCGCTACACGCAAGCAGGAAGGCAAAGAATCGAGCCTTGCACGGTTTCTCAGACACCTGCCGATGCAGATGCAGTTTGAGAAATCGAACGTTACGCACTCACTCTTATTGCCTGTGTTTATAGGAATAGCGGTTGGGGTGCTGGCTGCGATAATGGGTGTTGGTGGTGGGTTTATCATGGTGCCCGTGATGCTGTACATCCTGAAGATGCCGATGCGTGTTATCGTTGGCACGAGCGTATTTCAGATACTGTTTACGGTTATAGAGGTCACTTTTTTGCAGTCCTACTCCAATCACTCTGTGGACTTTGTGCTGGCCCTGATCATGTTGATAGGTTCGAGTGTGGGGGCGTATGTGGGCACGTTGTTGAGTGAAAAACTGGATACCGAACAACTGAAGATACTGTTATCGCTGTTGATCCTTTCAGTGGGTGTAAAGATACTGGTTGAGCTTATATCAAGACCATTGGTCTTGCTAACATATGCAGGAGGTAAATAATTATGAAGACAAAATGGATAGTGATTTATACATTGGCGATGTTGTTTGTGTGCGGGGCGTATATCTCAAGGACAGAGGCCGCATTGACGTTGAAGGTAGAGCACAGGACAATCCCCGTGGACACGTTCTACAACGGTACCACCCTGAGGGTCAACGGCACTGTGGGAAATGGAGAGGACATATTGGTCAAGGTCTCATCTCCTATTGAGGAAGAGTCCTTTATGACAAAGATAAAATCTGCCCATCTGTTCTGGATGAACAAGGACAAGGTCTCCATTAAAGGCATCAACCATGTGTACATGCTCTTTAGCAGCGGCAAACTAAACGGTATTGTATCTGACAGCAATAGAGACAAATACGATTTGGGCTATAAGGCCATCCAGAATCACATGGTTGCCTCACCTGGCAGCGTATCGGAGCAACTGTTTACGGAGTTTATCAAGCTCAAGGAGAGAGACGGGATGTACGTTGTCTCAGATGGCGCGGTGACGTTGAAGGCCACTAATAATGGCGAAAACGAGTTCGGGTTGTCCATAGACCTCCCCTACCAACTGCCTCAGCAACGCTATAACATTACGGTATATGGGCTCAGGCAAGGGAGTGTTGTTGAGACCGCCTCGGAAGAGGTAGAGATACAGCCCGTAGGGTTTGTCAAGGACATCTCATTTATGGCCTACAACCACGGCGGCGTATACGGTGCGCTCTCCGTGCTGATTGCCCTGATAGCTGGGTACTTTGTGACGCCGTTTATCAGCTTGATACGGAGATTATTGCTATGGGGTGGTTCAATGCCGATTAAGGTGTTACGGATGTTTGTCCCAGTGACCGCGACAGTGGCCGCTGGAGCAGTACGACATAATGCCGACGCTATAGGCGCTGATTATAGTCAAACAATTGTTAAAGACAGGGGGTAGAGATGAGCCTGACAGCGCGACATAGGACAAACATGATGGGAGAGCTGAAGTCAATCCTCCTGGCAACCGATGGCTCAGACAACAGCAATGGGGCAGTGAAGGAGGCAATAGGTTTTTCGCGTGATTGTAAGACGGTATTGAGATTACTGAGGGTTATAGAGATTAATCCGGCATATGAGAGCATGGGCTTTCACTACACGGATAAGATGAAAGAGACCGCTATGGCTGAATTCGACGACATAAGAGAGCTGGCCGCCTCACACAACGTCGAGTGTGATATTGCCATAAAGCGCTCTGAAAGCGTGTATGGGGCGATTATCCAGGAGGCCAACAGGTATAAGAGCGACATTATCATAATGGGCAAACATGGCATGACGGGGCTAAGGAAGATGCTCCTTGGCAGTGTGACGGCCAAGGTCATAGCCACCTCCCCGACCAAGGTGCTTGTGGTGCCAAGGGACAGCGAAATAAGAGGCGAGAGTATCCTCCTGGCGGTTGATGGCTCCAAGTGCAGCCAAATAGCTGAGGATGAGGCCATAAACATGGCCAGCCGCTGTGATGTTATAAAAAACATGATCGTAGTCTCCGTTGCACAGAGCAAGGATAAGTTACCCTATGCACAGGAGATACTTGACAAAGTCAAGAAAAAGGCGCATAGGAGGGGTGTTAACGTCGAAACGCTTGCCCTCGTAGGGCAACCATACAAGGCCATCGTAAATGCCTCGCTGGAGTGCGGCTCCGATATCATCATCGTAGGGACGCACAGAAGGACTGGCATAGCAAGCATCCTGATGGGAAGTGTCGCCCAACAGGTGATCGCACTGTCAATGTGCCCCGTGCTGGTAGTCAAAGACGTGCCCCAAATGCCCTGATCAAAGAAAAAAAAAGAAAGAAGGGGGCGGCGCTGCTTCTTTACCGCTCCAGGACGCTCCTGGCCCCCTCAGACCCCCCCGCAAGGGGGCCAGCCCCCTTGACCCCGTAATTCTTAATCCTAATGTTATTTTATTACTGATTTACCTCATCAAAAGTTTTTAAAAGTGTCAGCCAGATGACATCTTTTTCTTTTTCCACTGTGTTATTATTGTACTGATGATTAATGTCAAGGCGATAGATGTAGAGCTTAACACAGTGACAGATGGAGACAATACAAAGGAACAACTTAAAGAGGAGTTGAAACTCAGCTCTGAAGTAATGTCTAACATGGCTGAAGGGGTTATCCTCGTTAGGGTTGTTGATGGGGCTATTGTGTATTGCAATCCAAAGTTTGAGGAGATGTTCGGTTATGAAAACGGCGAATTAATTGGCAAGGATATCTCCATAGTTAATGCCCCTACAGAGAAGGCGCCTGAAGAGATAGCCAGGGATATACAAGAGTCATTGAATCAATATAAGTCCTGGCAAGGTGAAGTGTACAATTTAAGGAAGGATGGCACGTCTTTTTGGTGTTATGCGACTGTTTCAACATTTAAGCACTACAAGCACGGTGATGTGTGGGTATCGATCCACACAGATATCAGTCATCGTAAAATGGCAGAGGAGTTGAGATTAGCTAAGGAGTTTAGCGATAGTGTCATAAACACCGCTCAGGCCATTATATTGGTACTTGGCAGGCGAGGTGAGATCATCAGGATTAATCCATACATGGAGGAAATTTCAGGTTATACGTTGGAAGAGGTCAAGGGCAAAGACTGGTTTGAAACCTTTTTGCCAGAACGTGACAGACAGCGTATATCTAAGCTCTTTGTACAGGCAATTGGGAATATCCAGATACGTGGTAATGTTAACCCAATTGTAACTAAAGATGGCAGAGAGATATTAATTGAATGGTATACTAAGACATTGAAAGACAGCAATAATGAGATAGTAGGACTACTGTCCATTGGGCAAGACATAACAGAACGTCGGCGCATGGAAGAGGAACTAAGAAGCTTAAACGCCAATCTTGAGGCCAGAGTAACAGCGGAAATCGAAGGCAGGATGAGAAATGAACAGATGCTCATACAACAATCCAAGATGGCAGCCATGGGGGAGATGATAGTATTAATCGCCCATCAGTGGAAGCAACCACTCAATGTCTTGTCGCTATTCATCCACAACCTACAAGATGCGTATATGTATGGCGAGTTAAACGATGAATATATGAATCAAGTTGTTGATTCATCAATGGGGCAAATCCTTTTTATGGTGAAAACAATGGATGATTTCAGAAACTTCTTTAAACCATCAAAAGAGAGAGTCACATTTGATGTAAAGGCTGCCATAGAAGATTTGATCTCAATGTTTATTGGCATCTTTAAGAAAAACGATATCACCATTGAGATAAAAGACACTCAAGATTCACAACTGTTTGTAACTGGCTATCCTAATGAGTTTAAACAGGTGATACTTAATCTCCTAAACAACTCAAAAGACGCGATTCTTCTAAGAAAAAATACCAACCCTGATATCCATGGATACATTGAAATAACATTTAACAAAGATGAATACAAAAACAAAATAACCCTCTCAATCGGAGACAACGGCGACGGTATACCAGAAGATATAATAGACAGGATATTTGACCCTTATTTTACGACAAAGGCATCAGAGGGTACTGGAATAGGCCTCTACATGTCAAAGACAATAATAGAGACAAATATGGATGGCATCCTTACAGCCAGCAATGCTGATAACGGAGCGGAATTTATAATAACGTTACAGGGTATATAAAACGCCCACAACTCAAGCTAAAGCCGACGCAATAAGGGGTCAAGGGGTCCGTGACCCCTTGCAGGGTGGTTCTGAGGGAGGGGTGTCCAGGCGTCCTCCCTCCTTTCTTAAGAGCGATTGTTTTTTTGTCGTATATCGAGGGTATCTCTGAGGCCTTCGCCCAGGAGGTTGTAGCCAACGACGGTTACGAGTATTGCCATACCTGGGAAGACGGACAGCCACCACGCTATTTCGAGGTTATCCTTGCCGATGCTCAGTATGTTTCCCCAACTGGGCGTAGGTGGTTGCACCCCAAGGCCAAGGAAGCTCAACGACGATTCCACCAGCACCGCCCCGGCTATGCCCAGGACGGCCGATATGATTACCGGGGCCAGGGCGTTAGGCAGCATGTGCCTTACAATGACCCTGACATCCGACGCCCCGGCGCTGATGGCCGCAAGCACGAACTCCCTGCCCTTAAGCGACATAAACTCCGCCCTGACAAGACGTGCCACACCCATCCACGACGTAAGCCCGATAACAAGCATAATGTTGCCGATATTTGAGTCAATAAAGGCGATCACGGCAAGGATGAGAAAAAAGGTCGGAATAGAGAGCATGATATCAACAAAGCGCATGATCACCCTATCGACATATCCACCGTAGAACCCAGCCAACGACCCCACGATTATCCCAATGATGGTGGATATCCCCACGGCCACAAACCCCACCGACAGCGATATCCTGCATCCGTAGATCATCCTGCTGAGGATGTCCCTGCCAAGGTCATCGGTGCCTAGCCAGCGCTCTGCGCAGGGGGCTTGCAGGACATGACCTGCGTCAATGGCGTCGGGCTGGTAGGGGGCAATGACAGGGGCCAGGGTGGCTACCAAAAGCAACGCCAAGACGATCAGTCCCCCGCCCACGGCAAGCCTCTCTTGTCTTATCGCCTTAAATACCATAATTAAAAAAGCGTCAGCCTGTTATCTCTCCGCCACATGTCAGACACTGAGGGTCCTTGTGGGTCTTAAAGGTTCTGAACTCAACACGTGCCCCGTCCCAGACCAGGAGCTTACCCTTTAGGTTTTGATCGATGCCCGTGAGATACTTGATAGCCTCAAGGGCCTGCAACGACCCTATAACACCCGGGGTAGTTCCCAATACCGGAAATGTCTCCGATGGCGGCGGCTCTGGAAACATGCACCGCAGGCACGGCGTATGTGGCACGTGGATAAAGGATAGCCTGCCATCCATTCCCCAGATGCTGCCATACACAAGGGGGATACCCTTTCTGATGGCACACTCGTTTAATACGTATCTGGTCTGAAAGTTGTCCATGCAATCTACAATAATATCGGCATTACCCACGAGGGCATCGACGCTGTCCTGGTCAATCTTATGGGTAAAGGCGGCGACTTCCACGTCGGGGTTTAGTGTCGCGAGCGACTTCTTGGCAGATAGCGCCTTGTTTAATCCAAACTTCGTGTGATCGTGCAGTATCTGTCTGTTGAGGTTTGACCAGTCGGGGCTGTCAAAGTCACATATCCTGATCGTACCTATACCGGCAACGGCCAGAAATATGGCAACCGGACTGCCCAGCCCCCCCGCACCAGCCACAAAGACCGTGGACGCCTTGAGCCTCTCCTGGGTCTCCTCCCCCCAGCCAGAGAGCATCATCTGCCTGTTATAGCGCTTTAACTCTTCCTCTGAAAGACTCATAACAATCCCTCCAAAATAAAAAAAAACGTTCAACCTTAAGTCGCTATGGAAGAGGGAAAGAAGGGGGCGGCTCCGCTTCTTTACCGCTCCAGGACGCTCCTGGCCCCCCTCAGACCCCCCTGCAAGGGGACCAGTCCCCTTGACCCCATAATGCTCAACCCTAAATGTTATAAATATTTATTTCCTTTTACTTAAATCTTAGATAATATTCAGTTTTTAAACACCCGGTTATAGATGTAATCTACGTGTTTGAGGTAGTCTCTGAGGTCAAAGAGTTGGTCGAGGGTTTCGGGTGTCAGGTACGATTTTATGTTGTCGTCGTTTTTAAGGAGCGTCTTAAAGTCTGCCTCTTCCTGCCAGGCCTGCATTGCTAGTCTTTGGACGTTGGCGTAGGCGGTCTCTCTGCTCAGGCCTTTTTCGATCAATGCCAGGAGGACTTTTTGGGAGTTATACAGTCCCGACGTCCTGGCGAGGTTTCTCTGCATCGCCTGTGGATACACGACCAGACCCGTGATGATACCCTTGAGGCGGTGAAGCATGTAGTCTACCAGTATCGTGCTGTCGGGGATGATGATGCGCTCGACGCTTGAATGACTGATGTCTCGCTCATGCCACAGGGCAACGTTTTCAAGGGCCGCCTGGGCATTTGACCTTACCACACGCGCCAGACCAGTGAGGTTTTCACTCCCTATGGGGTTTCTCTTGTGAGGCATGGCCGATGACCCCTTCTGACCCACACTAAAGGGTTCCTCGGCCTCACGCACCTCCGTGCGCTGTAGATGCCGTATCTCCACGGCTATCTTCTCTATGGTTGAGGCCACGATGGCCAACGTCGTCAGATACTGAGCGTGTCTGTCGCGCTGGACGACCTGCGTGGCCACAGGCTCCGGAGTCAGCCCAAGCCTCTTGAGCACACCTTCTTCGATCTCCGGCTCTATCGAGGAAAAAGTCCCAACGGCGCCCGATAACTTGCCCACACTGATGACCTCCCGTGCCTGCTGCATCCTGATGACGTTTCGACTCATCTCCTCATACCACATGGCAAACTTCAATCCAAACGCCATCGGCTCGGCATGTACCCCATGCGACCTACCAATACAGACCGTATCCTTATGCCTGAAGGCCTGCTCCCTAAGCACAGGCAAAAGCTCCGATATATCACCGATAATAACATCGGCGGCATCCCTCATGAGTAAGGCCAACGACGTATCCAGTATATCCGAAGAGGTCAACCCCATGTGTATAAAACGCGACGACTCCCCCACGTGCTCCGACACCGACGTCAGAAAGGCTATCACGTCATGCTTGACGGTCACCTCTATCTCCTCAATCCTGCCCACATCAAAGCCCGCCCTCTGCCTGATGACCTCCATATCCGCCTGCGGTATTACACCCGCCTCAGCAAAGGCCTCACACACGGCCAACTCCACATCCAACCACCTCTGATACCTAATCGGCAGCTCCCACAACTGCCTCATGTGCTTTCGTGAATATCTATCAATCATTTTTATCCTTTAACTTAACTTTACGCCTCAGTAATCATCACCTGACAGACTATCGATCACCCCTTAAGGGGTCAAGGGCACTGGTGCCCTTGCAGGGGGTTCTAAAGGGGCCAGGTGCGACCTGGAGCGACAAGAAGCAGCGCCGCCCCTTTCTCGTCTTTTCTTGTCTTGTCTTTTCTTGTCTTTTTTCTTTAATATCCGTAGGCCAGTCTTTCTATTAACCTAAACGGTAACTTTGCTGCTTCCATTTCTTTTTGAGTCTTTGAGACATCGTACTGGACGCGGACGATCTCGATGGATGTGTCCTCTACGATCACGTAGGAGGCCCGCGGGTCGCCGTCTCGTGGTTGACCTACGCTACCGTCGTTTACGATATACCTGCTAGTTTCGTTTATCTCCGTTTTTGCTCTATGGATGAGGATTTCGCCTGTCTGCTGCTGCTCTATGATAACAGGGGTATGACTGTGTCCTATGAAGCAGAGCCTTTGTTCAAAGTGCTCAAAGTTGATCTCCGCGTCCTTGACTGAAAAGAGATAATCCCAATTCTCCGGGTCCCGTGGTGTGGCGTGTACAAAGAGGGCGTTTCTTTTTTCCGAGGACTTCAGGAGATTAAACTTTTCAAGGTCCTGCATATGTTGCTCTGCCATAACCTGGCGGTTATACATGACTGCCTCAACCGCATGGATATTAAAATACTCCGTACTGATATATTCCAGCACTGCCCAGTCATGGTTGCCGGCAATGAGTATCGCGCAATCTTTCTTTAGGAGGTCTATGCACAGGTTTGGCTGAGGACCATAGCCCACAGCGTCTCCCACGAAATACAGCTCATCTATGCGGTGATCGCTTATATCCTTCAGTACCGCTTCCAGGGCGTGAAGGTTAGAATGTACGTCGGAAATTACTGCATATGCCATTTATCGTCCTCTTTAAGTTAGTTTTTTTTATCTATGTTTCTCTTATTTTGACGATCGCTTGAGATTTTGTCAAGCACGCCGTTAATAAAGGAATATGAGTCAACGGTAGAGTACTTTTTGGCGATGTCCACGGCCTCATTAATGGTAACGGCCACGGGGATGTCGTCTCTGTACAAGAGCTCGTAGGTGGCATATCTGAGGATGTTTCTATCAACGGCGGCCAGCCTCTGCAGTTGCCAGTGTTGTGATGCTACTGCGATTATTTCGTCTATCTCTTTGATGTGGCTGATGGTGCCTACCACAAGGCCATCTATGAAAGCAATTATCTCTTTCGATGGCGCTTTATCCTTTAGGGACTCCTCTATTTCGCTTTTACCTGGTATCTTACCCGTAAAGTCGAATTGAAAGAGGGTCTGCAATACGCGTTCTCTAGCATGTCTTCTTGTCATCTGTCCTTACTGCGAATTGTTTCGAGAGATTGGCCATTTCAATGGCTGTTACAGCGGCATCCCAGCCCTTGTTGCCGCTTTTGGTTCCTGCCCTTTCGATTGCCTGTTCGATGGTGTCGGCGGTGATGACCCCATATGCCACCGGCACGCCTGTCTCCATTGATGCCTGTGCCAGGCCTTTTGTGCACTCCGCCGCGATGTATTCAAAGTGTGGCGTCGCACCCCGTATGATGGCTCCCAAGGCGATAACGGCATCATAGTCGTGGCTGGCGGCGGCCTTTTTCGCCATCAGTGGCAGTTCAAACGCCCCGGGCGTCTTTACAACCACGATGGTCTCCTCATCCACCCCGTGCCGTACCAGGGCGTCAACGCAGCCATCCAGCAATCGTGCCGTCATAAAGTCATTAAACCTGCTCACTATCACACAGAACCTCAGTCCATGCGCCTGTAAATCTCCTTCCAGTACCTTCATATGAACCTCCTAATTGCTCAATCGTTCAAGAGAAGAAAAGACAAAAGGAGGGACGCCTGGCCGCCCCCTCCTTGACCTCCCCTGCAAGGGCACCAGTGCCCTTGACCCCATTAAACGGCACCTTTGAGGCGCAATCATCTGTTGTTTATTTGAATTGTCACTTAAATTCATACTTCATCTAGGATGTGTCCCATCTTCTTTTTCTTGGTTTTTAGGTAGACGATGTTTTTTTCGCAGGGTGTTATCTCAATGGACACCCTTTCCACGACGCTGAGTCCATAGCCCTCCAGGCCGACTATCTTGCGGGGGTTGTTGGTCATCAGGCGGATGTCTTTGATACCCAGGTCTACCAGTATCTGTGCCCCTATGCCGTAGTCTCTGAGGTCTGCCTCAAATCCTAGTTCTATGTTGGCCTCAACCGTATCCATGCCCTTGTCCTGGAGCTCGTAGGCCTTGAGCTTGTTGGCCAGCCCGATGCCTCTGCCCTCCTGTCTCATGTACAGGATGACGCCTCGACCATAGGAATCGATGAGTTCCATGGCCTTTTGTAGTTGTTCTCCGCAATCACACCGTCTGGAGCCAAAGACGTCGCCGGTGAGGCACTCGGAGTGGACACGGACGGCAACCGGCTCCTGTGTTGTGACATCACCCTTGACGAGGGCTATGTGGATGTTGGCGTCCAGTCTGTTTTCATAGGCGATGGCCGTAAAGTCGCCGCCAAACCTCGTTGGGAAATAGACCTCCGCCACCCTGCGGACAAGCCGTTCGTTCTTTAGGCGATATTTGATGAGTTCAGCGATTGTTATGATCTTCAGGTCATGTGTCTTGGCCACTTCCATCAATTGTGGCACACGCGCCATAGTGCCATCGTCGTTCATGATTTCGCATATGACGCCGGCTGGGCTGAGGCCGGCCAGACGCGCCATATCCACGGAGCCTTCCGTCTGACCGGCTCGTTGCAGTACGCCCCCGGGTTTGGACCTCAGGGGGAAGACGTGGCCTGGTCTGGCAAGGTCTTCCGGGCGTGCCTTGGGTGATATGGCAGTGAGAATGGTTGTAGCCCTGTCCTTGGCCGATATGCCCGTGGTCACCCCCTTGCGCGCCTCTATCGACACAGTGAAGGCCGTACCAAAGGACGACGTGTTCTCTGCCGTCATCATTGGCAGGTTCAGGTGTTGTACGCGCTCAGGCGTGAGGCTCAGGCATATTAGTCCACGTCCGTAGCGGGCCATGAAGTTTATTGCCTCGGGGGTGATCATCTCTGCGGCCATGCAGAAGTCGCCCTCGTTTTCCCTGTCCTCGTCATCTATAAGGATTATGATCTTACCTTCTTTTATATCCTTGATAGCCTCATCTATGGTGCTAAACGTATACATATCCCTCATCTTATATTATCTTTTTACCGGCCCAACGACTGAGCCAATAATAAAACCTTCCTCTCTTAGTTTTGTTAGCAGATTGCTGCTATCTGGCGTGGGGACAACCCCTGTGGCATTGTCCCTGGCGCCTAGATAGTTTAACACAAACCGCTCTACATATTTGCCTATCATATCGACCTCGAGGTTTACCCTCTGACCGGGTGTCTTTAGGTCGAGTGTTGTTATCATTGAGGTGTGTGGTATGACAACCACCGTAAAGGCAGTTGCGGAGACCTCCACAACCGTCAGGCTTATGCCATCCACGGCGATGGAGCCTTTCTTTATCACATAGCGGAGGATGTCATCGCCTCCCTCTATGGAGAGGGCAAATGCCCCGCCGCGTTGCTCTTTTGTCCTGATGTGGCCTATGCCATCGACGTGACCTGCCACCAGGTGCCCGCCAAGCCTGTTGTCCATCCTCATTGCCAGTTCCATGTTTACGCGCATCCCGGGACGCAGTTCACCAAAGGTCGTATCCTTTAGCGTCTGATGGGAGACGTCAAAGAACATCGTCGCCGACTCCTTACGCACCACCGTCAGACACACACCATCGATGGCAACGCTGTCGCCGATGTTGGCCTGTTGTGCCATTGATCCTTGCCTTACGCCAAGCTGCACGATGTCGTGTCTCTTGTTCAATGCCACGATATCGCCAACTGTCTCTATGATCCCTGTAAACATTATCTTTTGGGGTTTCTTAGCTCTTTTGGGTTGCCCTATTGGGCCTTATTGGGTGACGTCGATCTTAAAGTCAAAGTCCCTCTGATACAGGCCCAGGAAATCGACATGCTCGCTCCAGCCGGTTTTGATAGTGATCCTCTTGTTGTCGAGCTTCACCTCTATCTGTTCCTTCTTTATCGGCAGGTCCAGTTCCTGCACCTTTTCGTAGACCATCTCAAGGGTCCTCTGCTGGTTGCTGCCGAGTCTTGCAATCTGTGTGACCTCGGACTTGAGAGAGTCATACCTGTAATGCGGCATTCCAAACAGATATCCTGCATAGCACAAAAGCGCAACGAATGCTATTGAGAGTACGGGCTTTAGAGCCCCCTCGCCTCTTTGGTTAAACAGAGCCTTCATTTTACTAACCTCCCTAATCTTTTAAATCGTACCCTATTAATATCCTTATCCCACGACCAATATATAATCAAGGCCTCTCCCTTGACAAGGGAGATATCCACAAATCCCCAGAAGCGACTGTCGTAGCTCTGGTCCCTGTTGTCGCCCATCACAAACAGCTTCCCCTTGGGCACTGTAATGGGGCCGAGGTTGTCGCGTGGAACGGCTGATGTTGTCCCTGTGGTATCGACGTACTGTGTGTAGGGTTCGGTCTGGGGCGTGCCGTTTACGTAGAGCTTTTTTTGCTTGATCTCCACGACGTCTCCCTCCCTGGCTATGACGCGCTTGATGAAGTCCCGCGACGTATCCTCGGGGAACTTGAACACTACGACCTCACCCCTCTGGGGTGAGTTAAAGACCAGTATCTTCTTATCCGTAAAAGGTATCTGTATGCCATAGCTGAACTTCTTGACCAGTATGTGGTCACCCACCAGCAGCGTGGGGATCATAGACCCCGATGGTATTTTAAATGCCTGAATGACAAATGCCCTGATTAACAGGGCCAGCAGCAGAGCCGTTACAATAGACTCAACGTACTCGCGAACGATACTCTTTTTTATTGTTCCATTGTCGGGCTTCACTTATCCACCCTCATAACCGCAAGGAAGGCCTCCTGGGGAAGCTCTATCTTTCCGAACTGTTTCATACGTTTTTTACCCTCTTTTTGTTTTTCTATCAGTTTTCTCTTTCTGGTAATATCGCCGCCGTAGCACTTTGCGATCACGTCCTTTCTGAGTGCCTTGACGCTCTCCCTGGCGATAATCTTCCTGCCAATGGCCGCCTGTATCGCCACCTCGTAGAGTTGTCTTGGCACGGCGCTGCGGAGGCTCTCCACCACCTGCCTGCCCTTGTTATAGGCCTTGTCCTTATGGATTATCAGCGACAGGGCATCCACCGGTGTGCCGTTTATCAGGATGTCCAGTTTTGTCAGCTCTGCCTCCTTGTAGCCGATGAGGTCGTAGTCCATGGAGGCGTAGCCCTTGGATATCGACTTGAGTCGGTCGTAGAAGTCCCACAGGATTTCGTTCATCGGCAGCTCGTACGCCACCATGACCCTGTCCTTGCCGTAGAACGAGAAGTCCTTTTGCACCCCGCGCTTTTCCTGGCACAGCTCTAAGATATTGCCCACGAAGCGTTCGGGGACAAAGATGGTCGCCTTGATGTATGGCTCCTCGATCTTCAAAAACGCCTCGGACAACTGTGATGGATTGTCTATGAGGACGACCTCGCCGTTGTTTTCGGTGACCCTGTAGATAACCGTGGGCGCGGTGCTTATCAGGGAGAGGTTGAATTCGCGCTCCAGGCGCTCCTTGATTATGTCCATGTGCAGCAGTCCGAGGAATCCGCACCTGAAACCAAACCCAAGCACCGTCGAGGACTCCGGCTCAAAGCTAAACGACGAGTCGTTGAGCTTGAGTTTCAGCAGGGCGTCCCTTAGTTCCTCGTACTGTTGGGTCTCGGCGGGGTAGAAGCCGCAAAACACCATCGGCTTGACCTCCTTGTACCCGGGCAGCGGCGTTGTCGAGGGATTGAGGCAACCGGTTATGGTGTCGCCCATCTTGGTGTCGCCGACGTTTTTGATGTTGGCCGATATAAAACCGACCTCGCCGCTTTCCAAGGTCTTGACGAACCGGGGCTTGGGTGTAAAGACACCCACATCCAGGACCTCAAACTCCTTGTTGCTAAACATCATCTTGATCCTCATACCGGGTTTTATTATACCATCAAAGACCCTCAATAATACTATGACCCCCTTGTAGTTGTCAAACCAGGAGTCAAAGATGAGCGCCCGCAGCGCAGCGTCGTTGTTGCCATCGGGGGGCGGTATCCGCTTGATTATCGCCTCTAGGATGTCTCTGACGCCGATGCCGCTCTTTGCCGAGGTCAGGATGGCCTCGCTGCAGTCCATGCCGATGACGTCCTCTATCTGCTTGATGACCTTATCGGGTTCTGCCTGTGGCAGGTCGATCTTGTTGATGACGGGGATGATCTCGAGGTTGTGTTCCAGCGCCAGGTATGTGTTGGCGAGCGTCTGAGCCTCCACCCCCTGGGTGGCGTCCACGACCAGGAGGGCGCCCTCGCAGGAGGCCAGCGAGCGTGAGACCTCGTAGGAGAAGTCAACGTGTCCGGGCGTATCGATCAGGTTCAGGATGTACTCCTGGTTGTCTAGGGCCTTGTAGGTGATCCTCACGGCATGAGCCTTTATGGTGATGCCGCGTTCTTTTTCGAGGTCCATGCTGTCCAGTACCTGTTTGGTCATCATTTCCTTCTGGCTTAACGCTCCGGTTAGCTCGAGGAACCGGTCGGCCAGCGTGGACTTGCCGTGATCGATATGAGCGATTATTGAAAAGTTCCGAGTACTCTTATTTAACATTCTTATCTCTTTCTATAGAGTCTTCTGTCGCAGTCTGCAAACTGGTATCATACCACATCGCGTTAATATTGTGGTACAAAAAAATGCCTGAGAAAAAAAAAGAAGGGATGGCTTTGCCTTCTTTTTCGCTCCAGGACGCTCCTGGCTCCCTCCTTTCTTTACTTTGGATGGTGGTTTTTTTGGTAGCGAGTCAACTACAATAAACCCGTGGCATATGAAAGCATCATCTTACATTAGGGTACTGGGCAGCCGTCGTATAGCTATACTGTTGCCTATAGGGTTTGCCTCGGGACTGCCCCTGGCGCTCACCGGCAGCACGCTCCAGGCACTGATGACAAGCTACGGTGTGGACATCCGCACGATCGGGTTGTTTGCGCTTGTTGGGCTGCCCTACACGGTCAAGTTTCTGTGGTCCCCGCTGATGGACCACCTGGTGCCGCCATATCTGGGAAGACGCCGGGGGTGGATGCTCCTGATGCAGCTAGCCCTGATGTTGAGCATCGCGCTGATGGCCACTATATCTCCACGGAGTAGCCCTGCCTTAATGGCCGCCGTTGCCCTGATTGTGACCATGTCCTCGGCCTCGCTGGACATCGTCGCAGATGCCTACAGGACAGATATACTGCCTACTCTGGAGCGCGGCCTTGGGACGGGGGTATTTATCACCGGCTATCGTATGGCGATGTTGACCTCCGGGGCATTGGCCCTGGTGCTGTCAGACCACATAGGGTGGCAGTCCACCTATCTGTTGATGGCGGGGGTGATGTCATTGGGCGTGATAGCAGTTATCCTTGCCCCAGAACCAAAGGATGCAGTGAAACCACCACAGAGCCTGCAAGAGGCAGTATGGGGGCCATTAAAGGATTACTTCACGAGGGCCTCGGCCCTGAAGATACTGCTGTTTATCGTCCTGTACAAGTTAAGCGACGCCTATGCCGGTTCACTGAGCACCGCGTTTCTGTTAAAAGGCATGGGGTTTTCGGCAACCGAGGTGGGGACTATCAACAAGGGGTTGGGGTTGGCCTCGACGGTTATCGGCGCTATGTTTGGTGGTACGTTGATGATCAGGCTTGGGCTTTTCAGGTCTCTGTTTCTGTTTGGGATATTGCAGGGGGTGTCAAACCTCTTGTTTATGGCGCTGGCCTACACCGGCAAGAGCTACCCGATGCTGATTGTCACCGTGGCAATTGAAAACCTGACAAGCGGGATGGGTACCGCCTCTTTTGTGGCATTTATCATGACCCTCTGTAATCAGCGCTATAGCGCCACCCAGTACGCCTTGTTGTCATCCCTGGCCGCAATGGGTAGGATACTGATTGCCCCTACCTCGGGGATAGTTGTTGAGGCCGTTGGTTGGGCCAACTTCTTTTTGATAGCCACCTTAACGGCAATCCCCGGCATGACCCTCCTGCTGTGGCTGCGCAACGACATAGAAAATATGGCCACTCAAATAAACCATAAAGACAAAGAAAAAAGAAAAAGATAAGGAGGGCGGTGCTGCCTTCAAGACCCTTGTAAACAGAGGGAGTGTGGAGATTGCCAGGTTTTTTTTGAAGGGATATGATATCCTCTCTGTATGAGCTTTAGCGGAAAGAGATATCCCTATGAGTGGGTACTCCTGACGGTCCTTCTGTCGCTGAGTGTGCTGAGGGTATTGTATGTCCTTTATGGGCCGCTTGACCTGAGCGCTGATGAGGCGCTGTACTGGGATTGCACACGCAGGCTGGAACTCAGTTATTACTCAAAGGGGCCTCTCATCGTCTATCTGATGTATGCCTCAACGGCTTTGTTTGGTACCAACGTATTTGCCATCAGGATAATGGCTGTGGTCATCTACTTCCTGAGCAGTGTATTGCTGTATAAGCTGGTTATCGCATTGTATGGCGACGACTCTGGCAACCTTGACAAAAACCAGGCCAAAAACCAAGATAGTTACCTTGGGGATAAGCCCGCCTTTTGCGACCAGCCCCGCAACTCTAAGGAGCAATCTATACAACTTATTGCCCTTGTCTGTGTGCTGACATTGCAGATTATACCGCTCTTTGCCACGTATGCGATCGTCTTTACGATCGATTCTCCGTTTGTCTTTTTCTGGATACTCGCCCTGTATCTGTTTTGGAGGGCTATCACAGAGACACGGGGATACGGCAAGGGATACGGCAACTGGGCGCTGCTCGGGGTGGCAATCGGCCTGGGGATGCAGGCCAAGTACATCATGGCTATGTTTATGGTGTGCGCCTCTGCGTTCATCCTGCTAACCAGGTATAGACCGCTCTTGAGGACTCTGAAGCCATATGTGGCATTTGTCGTAAGCATGCTCTTCTTCTCTCCGGTAATCATATGGAATATGCGACATGATTGGGTGACGTTGAGACACACGGCTGGACATGCGCACCTATCCGACGGACTGAGGATCGCCCCATTGAGCCTGTTCGAGTTTCTCGGTTCACAGTTGGGGGTTGTGACGCCGGTGCTGTTTGTGCTGATCCTTGTGGCGTTGTTTAGGCTCAGGAAGGATGGATCAAATGGTCAAAGTCGCTCCTTACAGTCGCTGGGGCAGGGGGACTTCTTGTTTTATTTCTCCGTGCCGGTCTTTTGCTTCTTCCTGCTCAAGAGCGCCCAGGGCAAGGTACAGGCCAACTGGGCCATGACGGCATACATCACGGGGATCATCGCCTTTGTCAGGTACTTCTTCTACGCTGAGATCAATGAATCCCCCAAGATAGCAGGGGTGCATACCAAGAGGACTATTGTCATCGGGATAATCATCGCTATCCTGGTGACGGCGGTAGCTCTCTTCCCCCAGGCGGTGCGGCTACCCCTCAAGCTCGACCCCACGGCCAGGCTCAGGGGATGGCGAGGGCTTGGCGTGGAGGTTGGCAGGCTATACGACGAGCTGTCAGAGACCGGGAAGGTCCTGATCTTTTCGGACAAGTATCAGATCACAAGCGCCCTGGCCTTCTACGTAGATGGAAATCCGATCACGTACAGCATAAACCTCGGCAGACGTATGAATGAGTACGACATGTGGCCCGGCATCAACAAGGCGGCAGAGACCATCCGAAAAGAGACAACAAAGTCAATAAACGGCCTCTTTGTCACCGATGGCGATACCCCTATGCCCACGATCGTCCTCGATGCCTTTGACCGGTGCGATAAGCAACTCCTTGATATCTATGAAGATGGGCGCCTCTTGAGGCAGTATTCCATATTCAAGTGCCTTGGATTTACAAAACTGCACGATAAGACTCCGCAATCGTACTGAAGGGATTAGCCTGGAAGAGACGCTAACGGTCTGCGAATTCTTTACCAGCATCCAGGGTGAGTCCTCCTATGCCGGCCTGCCGTGCGTGTTTATAAGGCTGACGGGATGTAATCTGCGTTGCAGCTACTGTGACACGCGCTATGCCTACACGGAGGGGACAGAGATGCGCGTAGCCGACTTATTACAGAAGGTACAAGACACCCGTCTAAGGCTGGTTGAGATAACCGGCGGAGAACCCCTTATCCAGAGCGCAACACCGCTGTTGATTGACAACCTCATAGGTATGGGGTTTAAGACGCTCGTTGAGACAAACGGCTCCATAAGCATAGACCATTTTAACAGGGATACCGCCAGCGACTGTAGGGAGCGTCAGCTCACTTTTATCGTTGACTTCAAGGCGCCCTCAAGCGGGATGTCTGCCCACAACGACCTCTCAAACATAGATGCCCTAAGACCCACCGACGAGGTAAAGATTGTCCTCGGCAACAGAGATGACTACCAGTGGGCCTCAGACCTGATAGCCCAGCATCGTCTAACCCAACGCTGCCACGTCCTCTTATCCCCCGTAACCAACACGCTACAACCCGAAACCCTCGCCTCATGGATACTCCACGACGCCCTAGACGTACGCCTAAACCTCCAGCTACACAAGTACATCTACGGTGCGGACAGGCGCATGGTCTAAGGAGAAACATTCATGAATGGGGGCCATATTCGCCCCCGCGCATGAAAATCGCGATGCCCTTACGCATAGTGCTCTGTTGCAACCTGTTATGATAAAACAGAGTAATCTTTCCCTTGAGAACAACCCTAAAGAAATATGTTATTGACAGTTTTTTCATTCAACTGAAACCAGTTATAATAAAAGAGGGAAATGGTCGATGTACTTTATGAAGGAAGCGAACCTCTGGATAAAAGATCGGTTTCGCTCCTTACAGTCGCTGGGGCGGAGATGGCATTAGGTAGACTCCGCAAGAAGCAGTCAGAGTTAAGACTGTCTTTGGACGGTCAATTAAGTGACCGACATCGGTTATTGCTAAAGACAATAAAAAGCCATGTAGAAGAGTTGTTAAGCATCACAATAGCAGATACGATAGCTCAGGTCATTGCGGCAATGAAACCGTATATGACGCAATGGAACTAAGCAGGAAATCATAAGTAACTATAACGAGCAGGAAGGGGTCGAGGGGACTGGCCACCTTGACCCCCTCTTTACCGCTCAAGGCACGCTCCTGGTCCCTGCGGAGGCTTGAACGCCAAGATTGCAATTAGGGGACTGTGACATAGCCAAAAAAATCTCTTGACAAATATATATGTCATTATTTACAATTCCCAATGAATAAATTTAACCTAAGAGGTGTGAACGCCCTGAAGCCAGCTCGAACACCAGTTTGGAAGTCGGCTTTTCTGGCAGCGTTTTTGCACACACACACACACACACACACACACACACACACACAC
>JADFXD010000048.1 GCA_015233725.1 Nitrospirota bacterium
GCTCTCGCCCATGATCAGCACCCTGGCATTACTCCTGCCGGCGATATCGACCTGATTCTTAAGCTCGGTCATGGCATCCGACTCACCGATCATCATGTAACGCTTTACGTTGTCCCTCCTGAGGGACTCGTTTTGCAGTTGCAGCTCTTTGCGCTCAATGGCCCTCTTGGCGGTCAGGAGCACGCGTTCGAGGGAGAGCGGCTTTTCAAGGAAGTCGTATGCCCCCATCTTGGTGGACTTTACGGCCTGCTCTATCTTACCGTGTCCTGAGATTATTATTACCGGTATGTATTGATTAATCCGTTTTATCTCCTCAAGGGTATCTATGCCATCTATGCCAGGCAGCCACAGGTCGAGAAATATGACATCAGGCGTGTTCTTGCTGACAAAATCTATGCCCTCCTCACCGGAGGCTGCAGTGGAAACGCTGAAACCCTCGTCCTCAAATATCTCCGAAAGGGTCTCCCTGATGCCTTGCTCATCATCCACTATCAATACAGAATGCTCGCTCATCTTTATATCTGCCTATCCTCGTTATATTATATACTAAAAACAAAGAAAAAAGAGACATTTCTAAATCTCAAAAACGTAAGTCGGGGGGATTTTTTTTTCTGTGGTCGGTTGGTGTTATTTAGGGTAGGTTTTGTGGATTACCTTGCTTATACTTTTAAGCAGGTCTTTTTACCGTGCGTCCTATTGCCATATATGGTAATGGCATGGACATGCGGGGGTTCGTGCCACAATCCCCAGGTCAGTTTCTTCTTCGGGGTTGATCCACCATTGAATGAAAAAACTGTCAATAACATATTTCTTTAGGGTTGTTCTCAAGGGAAAGATTACTCTGTTTTATCATAACAGGTTGCAACAGAGCACTATGTGTAAGGGCATCGCGATTTTCATGCACGGGGGCGAATATGCCCCCCATTCATGAATGTTTCTTTCTTTTTAGATCAGCTTATTCTTGATGGCGTATTTTATCAGTTCTGTTTTTGTCTTTAGCTTCATCTTATTTTTGATCCTGTCTTTATAGGTTGAGACGGTCTTTAGGTTGATACCGAGCTCGGCGCCTATGTCTTTCAGGAGCATACCGGAGGCCAGCATCAACATCACCTGATACTCCCTTTCGGAGAGGATTTCATGGGGCAGTTTTTCCTGCTGGTACCTATCGACGTGCCTGGCGAGCTTTTGTGCCATATCCGGGGTGATATACTTGTTGCCTGAGGCCACAACCCTTATCGCCTCAACCAGCTCATCTGCTACCGCTGACTTGTTTATGTAACCCGCGGCGCCGTTTTCAAAGGCGCGTATGGCAAACTTACTCTCCGGCAACATGCTTAGTATAATTATCTGGAGTCCTGGGCTTTTGGCCTTTAACTCTTCAAGGAGGTCAAAGCCATTTCCATCAGGCAGAGACAGGTCCAGGATAACAACGTCACTCTCGACCGTGCCGATAAGCCCCAGACACTCTGAAATCCCCCTTGCCTGGCCAACCAGGGTTATGTCGCCCTGCGTGGATATAATCTTCTCTAACCCCTGTAAGACAATCGGGTGATCGTCAACTATCATAACCCTAATCATAAATAACTCCTTTTGGCATATAGACCGTCACTTCAGTGCCAATGCCATTGTCACTTTTTATGCTTATCTCCGCACCTATCATCAATGCCCTCTCTTTCATACCCATGATACCAAGTGACTTTGAATCCAACATCTCAGAGTCACTTATCCCCTTACCATTATCTATTATTGATAGTTTTAAATATCTGCTATCATCATCTATTATAACAAAAACCTCAGAGGCATTTGAATGACGCATGATGTTTGTCAATGACTCCTGAAATATCCGAAACAACGCAATCTCTCTATCACTGTCAAGCCCTATCTCCCCTTCGTTACAACATAGCTTGCAGGAGATTGCGCTGCGCTGTTGGAACTCCTCCAGATAAGACCTCATTGCCTGTATCAGCCCCAGTTTATCCAGGTCCAGGGGTCTTAGGTTAGCGGCTATCCGTCTCATGCTGTAAAAGACCGTGTCGATGCTGGACGATATCGACAGCAGTTTATCAATAACAGCGCCGTTGTGTCTTGACGCGGTCGTTTCCTTAATCAACAGGGAGACGTCGATCTTCAGCCCTGTGAGTATCTGCCCCAGGTCGTCATGGATCTCGCGAGAGATCATGACTCGCTCCTCCTCTCGTGAGGAGATCAGCTTTGATGTAAGCATGTGGAGTTTTTCCTCTATCTCCCTGCGATGGAGTATCTCAGCCCCAAGCTGCTCACTGTGCAGATGTAACTGGTTTTCCATCTCCTTACGCCTGGTTATATCACGCGCAACAACTACAGCCGTTTTTACCTTGCCGCTGTCATCAAACTCAGGGAATAATCGCCAATTAAAAAAGTAACTCTTACCGCCAAGGTTGTTTAGCTCCAGCTCAAACTCCTGTACTTGCCCAGTATCAAAGAGCTTCTTTACATATTCCTCACGGCGCCTGACCTTATCCCCTGTATATCCAAATACGTCAAACGTCTTTCCGATGAGTTCTTCACGATTAAACGCCCCATATAAATTAATGGCAGGGTTTATGTACAGGTATTCACCCCTTGAATCAATGCGTGTAATGATATCGTTGCTATTCTCTGCCAGGACGCGATATTTCTCCTCGCTCTCCCGCAGGGAGTCTTCAATCTGCTTACGCCTTGTGATGTCCCGACTTATCCCCAATATCCCTATAAGGGTGCCTCTACTGTCAAGTAACGGCGCCTTAATGGTGTCTAAGTGCATGATGCCTTCCTGGGTGGTAATTTTTTGCTCAACCCTGCGCAATATTTTGTTCCGTATGATATCCTCGTCACTCTCTATACTCGTCTCAACAAACGAAGGAGGGAAGAACTCCTCAACGTGCCTGCCTATTACAGATTCCCTGGTTAGGCCTGTGTGTCTCTCAAAGGCATTGTTAACCAGGACAAAACGCCTGTATCGATCCTTAAAGTGAATTATATCAGGAATGGTATTAATCAAGGTCTCTAACTGTGCATTGGTTGTCAACAGGCTCTCCTCTGTGAGTTTACGCCTTAAGATTTCTTTATTTAAGGGTTTGGTGACCCTGCTGACTATCCATAACGCGCCTATTATCGCCAGAGATAAGTCGATTGCAATCTCACGAGGTTCACTTTTGGGTTCAATCTCCCTCGCACCAATCATACCTATAACGATTATTAAAAGAGACACAAAGACCGTTAATAAAAATCTCCAGTTTCTATACATTGTTATTTATATCACACCATATTATATCTGTAATCTATCACAGCCCTACAACTTTTTGCAAATCCATTTAGTTATAATTACTTTTTTTTCTTTTTTTCTCTTTATTTATAGTCCTGAGTTTATGTATAATAGTGGGCTTTATGGATTATCGAAGAACCAAGGCAAGTTAAGGAACAAAAGGAGCCAACTTAATGTATATAGTTATGATATCGCCGGAGATCGCGCCTGTAGCCAAGGTGGGAGGGCTTGCGGATGTGGTGTATGGACTGAGCCGTGAGCTTGAGATTAGAGGCAATTCTGTGGAGATCATATTGCCCAAGTATGACTGCATGTGGTATGACCAGATATGGGGGTTGCAGGAGGTCTTTAGTGGCCTGTGGGTTCCGTACTTTGAGCGCTGGATACAATGTAGCGTGTACTTTGGGTTTGTTCATGGTCGGAAGTGTTTCTTTATAGACCCTCACGCCGATAAGAGTTTCTTTAACCGTGGGGTGTTTTATGGTCACTATGACGATGTTGAGCGATTTGCGTTCTTTTGCCGGGCGGCCCTTGAGTTCATGTTTAAGACCGGCAAGCATCCTGATGTCATTCACTGTCATGACTGGCAGACCGGGTTGGTTCCTGTGCTGTTGTACGGCATCTATCAAGACCTTGGCATGAGTCATCCGCGGGTATGCTATACCCTGCACAACCTCAAACACCAGGGGACAACCAGCGATCATACCCTCCTGGAGGTCGGCCTTGACGCCGCCGAGCACCACAGGATCGACCGCCTCCAGGATGACCACAACCCTTCCGCTATAAACCTGATGAAGGGTGGTATCGTCTACTCCAGCTTTGTAACCACCGTCTCACCCATGTACGCATGGGACATCAGACACTCCGACCAGGGCTACGGCCTTGGACACGTGTTGCATACGCATCA
This sequence comes from Nitrospirota bacterium, assembly GCA_015233725.1. GTDB lineage: Bacteria > Nitrospirota > Thermodesulfovibrionia > Thermodesulfovibrionales > Magnetobacteriaceae > Magnetobacterium. Next base: position 4,191 of record JADFXD010000048.1, read on the forward strand.
GGGCAAGTTTGGAGGCATCCTCAACGGCATCGACTACGATATCTGGAACCCCGAGATTGACCCGCACATACCCTACAGGTATGGCATCAGCAACATTGAAGACAAGTACAAGAACAAGGCGGCCCTCAGAGACAGGCTCCTGCTGCGGGATGCCCTTAAGCCGATCATATGTGTCATAGGGCGGCTTGACAACCAAAAGGGCGTCCACCTCATCAAGCAGGCCCTGTTTTATTCGATGCACTGCGGCTGGCAGTTTGTCCTGTTAGGCTCAAGCCCCGATCATGTCATAACCGAGGAGTTCCTGCACCTCAAGCGCGCATTTAACGACAACCCCGACTGTCACCTCGAGATATCCTACGACGACGCCCTGTCTCATCTCATATACGCCGGGGCCGACATGATAGTCATACCCAGCATGTTTGAACCCTGCGGCCTGACCCAGATGATTGCCATGAAGTACGGCACCATCCCCATAGTCAGGGGCACGGGCGGACTGAGCAACACCGTCTTTGACATCAACTACTCCGATAAGCCCGAGCACGAACGCAACGGTTACGTGTTCTACGAGGCCACAAACGAGGCCCTCGAACATGCCATGCACCGCGCCGCAGGCCTGTACTACGAGTTCCCCCAGCGCTTCCGGGAGGCCATGATAACCTGCATAGACTACGACTACTCGTGGAACAATCCCGCACAACACTACCTCAGCATCTACGACTTCATAAGAGAAAAGTAACGCACATACCTTTTACTGAAAATGGCGATAGAGAATGGATTGTGATCGATGCTGGGATCGAGCAGGATAAACAGTTTAAAGGCGATTGCCGTCCATCGGGGCTGGTTCTTTATTGCTCCAGGACACTCCTGGGTGGCTTGGGTCGTGCTGTCGGTATGTCTTGCTGTCACCGTTGCAGCCACTCTCTACGTCAAATGGGATAAGGATGCCTCGACGAGGCGGGAATTCGCCCTTATAGGCGATGAGGTAAAAGCAAAGATTTTAGGCCGGCTCGAAATCCAGGAGCATATACTTACAAGCGGAGTGGCCTTATTCAATACCTACGGCGCAGTAACTCGTCAGCAGTGGCATACCTTCGTTTCGAGTCTGAACGTCCAACGGAAGTTCCCAGGTATTCAGGGTATCGGCTTTGCCCTGCTGATCCCCAAGGACAAGCTCAATGAGCACATAATGGAGATTCGCCGCGAAGGTTTTCCGCAGTACCAGGTAAGGCCGGAGGGCAAACGGGAGATTTACTCCTCCATTATATATATTGAGCCATTTTCGGATCGCAATCTTCGGGCATTTGGCTATGACATGTTCTCTGAACCCGTACGTCGCGCCGCTATGCAAGAGGCACGGGATCGAAATGCAGCGGCGCTCTCCGACAGGGTCACGCTGGTGCAGGAGCACGATAAAGACGTCCAGGCCGGAGCGCTGATGTACATCCCCGTATATCGCATCAATATGCCGATCGATACCATCAGACAGCGAAGAGACGCTATATTTGGCTGGGTCTACAGCCCGTACCGTATTAATGACCTCATGAATGGCATACTCGGCTCCTGGAGTCTGCACGAGGGTAAGGCTATCAGGCTGCGGATATTTGACGGCACATTGTTATCCCCCTCGACGCTGCTCTACGACAGCCGACAACCAGGGCAAGGTGATGCGAACACCTCCCCCAGATTTAGCTTGAACACCCCCATTGATTTTAACGGCCACATCTGGACATTGAAATTTGATATGACAGGCGGCAAAGAGGCTGCCGACGGCCCAGCGACTGTAAGGAACGGATTTGCCCCAGCGACTGTAAGGAACGGATTTGATTATGATGAGATATGGATCGTCCTCTCCAGCGGGATAACTATCAGCCTCTTAATGTTTATCTTGACGCGATACCACCTGTTGACTATCCGCTTCAAGGATGACCAGATACTCCAGCACAAACTGATGGAAGAAAGGCTGCGCACATCGGAGAAGGACTTAAATGAGGTTCGGAATAACCTGCAAGTAGCAAACGAGGAACTTGAGATGAAGGTTCATGATCGCACGAGGGAATTAAGGCAGGAGGTGTCAGAGCGCATCAAAGCCGAGGAAGACATGGCACGTTTAAACCGCATATACTCCTTGGTAAGCTCAACTACACACCTCATCGTGCATGCCAAAGACAGGGATGCTCTCTTTAAGGGCATCTGCCGCATAGCCGTGGAGCAAGGCCGCTTGAGCTTTGCATGGGTGGGTATGCTCGATAAAGAGCGCAAGAAGATAATACCCGTTGAGAGCTTCGGCCTGGACAGGGCTTTTATTACGGAGTTTCACAATCTGGACGTTTCCACGTCCAACACACCGCTCTATCACGTCGTTACAACCGGGGAGATATTGGTCTGCAACAACATCCAGGAGGAGGACCGATACGAAATCCCCTGGCGCCAGGAGCGTCCTGGAGCGGAAAAGAACCAGGAGCGTCCTGGAGCGGAAAAGAACCAGGAGTCCTTATGGCGTGGGCTTATGTCAATGGCCAAATTCCCCATCATTATATCAAATTCGCTCCTTACAGTCGCTGGGTCAAATTCGTCCCTTACAACCGCTGGGTCCGGTAAGATCGAGGGTGTCATAGGCTTTTACGCCTCCGAGGTGGACTTCTTCAGCGATGAGGAGACAAAGCTCCTCTACAACCTCTCCAGCGATATCTCATACGCCCTGGAGGTAATGAAAAACGAGGAGATGCATAAAGATGCCGACGCCCTTAACAAGAAACTCTCCTCCGTCGTTGAGCAAAGCCCCTCGATTGTGCTCATAACCGACATCGAGGGCAATATCCAGTACGCCAACCGCAAGTTCACCGAGGTAACAGGTTACACGGCAGAGGAGGTCATAGGCCAAAATCCCAGGATATGGAAGTCTGATCAAACAAACCCGGATGAGCACAAAAGATTATGGTCTACCATCAAAACTGGCAGGCAGTGGAGCAGCGAGCTCTGCAACAAAAAGAAAAGCGGCGAGACGTACTGGGAACACGCTACCATTTTCCCGTTGATAAACCGGGAGGGCGAGACCATCAATTACCTCAAGATTGCCGAGGACCTTACCGTAAAGCGCGGCCTGGAGGAGCAACTGCGGCAGTCTCAAAAGATGGAGGCCATCGGCCAGCTAACGGGTGGTATCGCCCACGATTTCAACAATATCCTCTTTGCCATCACCAATTACGTCTATCTGCTGCAGAAAAAAATAGGCGACGACATAACGCTAAAAAAATACGTGGACAATATCCAATTTGCCACCGATAAGGCATCAGACCTGACCAAAAGCCTTTTGGCCTTCAGCAGAAAGCAGATAATTCAGCCAAAATCCATTGACCTCAACGTGGTCATTTCCAACATGGAAAAGCTCATGCGGCGGCTAATCCCTACTGAGATCGAGCTGCACACCAGGCTTACGGAAAAGGCGTTTGCCATCATGGCCGACCCCGTGCAGATAGAGCAGATACTGGTGAATCTGGTAACCAACGCCAGGGACGCCATGCCCGAAGGTGGCCTTATTTCCATACAAACCGACGTAGTTGAGATCGACAAGACGTATTTTACGCCTAAGGAATTTATTGACGCCGGGGTCTATGCCGTCCTTATTGTGGCCGACACCGGCACGGGCATAACCGAGGAGGTGCGAAAAAAGATGTTCGATCCGTTTTTCACAACCAAGGAACTCGGCAAGGGCACTGGTCTGGGTCTCTCTACGGTCTTTGGCATCGTCTCTCAGAATAACGGGCGGATTCACGTTTACAGCGACCCGGGCTACGGCGCGACATTCAAGATATTCCTGCCCGTCATCGCCTCCTTAGACAAGTCCCAGGTGGAGGAGGAAACCACCAAACCAACCGGCGGAAGCGAAACCATCTTAGTTATGGAAGACGACACTGCAATAATAACCGTCATGAGGGAGATACTCGAAGGCGCTGGCTACAGGATGATTGGGGCCATTGATGGGGTGGAGGGCGTTGAGAAATACAATAAATATAAGGACACCATAGATATGATGATATTGGACGTGATGATGCCCCGTAAAAACGGAAAACAGGTTTATGATGAGATAAAGGCCGACGACCCGAATGTGAAGGCGCTCTTTTTAAGTGGCTATACATCTGACATCCTAAATAACAAGGGGATCGTACAGGAGAGCGTAAACATTCTGACAAAGCCCGTATCAGCCGTCGAACTGCTCAGAAAAATAAGAGAGGTGCTGGATAAATGATCCATATGGCTAAAATTCTTATAATCGACGACGAGGAGATAATCAGGCTATCCCTTTCGGATATACTTACAGACTACGGCTACGAGGTAATTACGGCATCAGATGGCACAAAGGGGCTTCAACTGTGTCGTGACACAATGCCGGAGGTTGTGCTGCTGGATCAGAGGATGCCTGGCATAAGCGGTATCGAGACTCTCCAGGGCATACGGGCTTTAGACCAGGACGCACAGGTTGTGTTCATTACCGGACACGCCGAGGTAAACGTCGCTGTTGAGGCTATAAAACACGGCGCATACGACTTCCTCGTCAAACCGGTTCGCCCCGACAGATTGCTTACAACCATAGCCAGAGCCATCGAAAGATTAAGGCTCGAGAGACAAAACCGTGAGCTCCTTATCCAGCAGTCCAAGATGGCCGCTATGGGTGAGATGATAGGTTTCATAACCCACCAGTGGAAGCAGCCGCTAAACGCTATAGGCCTTATAGCTCAGGATATCGAGGACACCCACCAGTACGGCCAGATGGACACCGCGTATTTGAAAACCTCCGTCGGTGAGATCATGGGACAGGTAACGTTTATGTCTAAAACGATGGACGACTTCAGGGATTTCTTCCGCCCGTCCAAGCAGAGTGCTATCTTTGACGCCGTCAGGGCAGTTGAAGACACCCTGTCGCTTCTGTCTGAACATATCAAAAAGAGCGGGATAGATATTATTTTAAACAAGGGTGATAGTGAGGGGTTATTCTATCTTCGCGGCCACCCCAATGAATTTAAGCAGGTACTGCTCAATATTATCAACAATGCCCGCGACGCGATTCTCTCCCAGGCGTCGGAAGCAGGAGGCATACCGCAGGGCAGGCAGGGGAAGATTTCCATTGCGCTGTCAAAGCTCAATAGACACATTCTGATCGCAATCACTGACAACGGTGGAGGGATAGCCGAGGATATGGCTGAAAAACTATTTGATCCTTATTTCACAACAAAAGGGCCGCAAAAGGGCACCGGTATAGGGCTTTATATATCGAAGGTGATAATAGAAAACCGCATGCATGGAGGCATCAATGTTAGAAACTCAGACGGAGGGGCAGTGTTTACGCTTGACCTGCCTGATGCTGGTGTTGAAGGGGAGGTCTGAGGAGGGGGCGGAGCCGCCCTCCTTTTTCTTTTTTTCTTTCTCTCTTATTCGATGGTACGTTCGTTGACTGGCTGGATGGGTCTGGCGTTTTTGCCGATTACGGAGAGGAACTTTTCCTTCTGCTCCTTTGAGACCTCAATATTGGCCTTGAGCACGTTCCAGCTTACCTTTTCGCTGCATGGCGGTGTCGTTAGTGAACCGCTGTAGCGATACAGCGTATAGTCAGCCGGGAGCAGGTCTGCCGGGTTGAGCTTTAGGCCTTCCACGGGTTTTTCCACTCCGACCTTGTCCGAGAGGTTGTACCATATGGCCTTGACAACCGGATTTTCCTTGCCTTCCTTCATGAATACGCCTACGACGGCCAGCTCACCCTTGTCGTTTTTATGTACGAGGTGGAGCTCCATGTCGTATGGTATTCCGCCTACCTCGTGTTCGCTTGGGCTATGGAAGTGAAACTGCAGGAGTTCGTACCTCTTGCCGTCAATGGTTACGGTACTCCCCGGGGCGACGCTGACCTGGATCGTGTGGCCATTGTTGAGGGTCTTGATGGGACCGGGTTTGTAGTTGAAACCGATGCTCTTGGTTGGGGTCTTTACCTCTTTGGGGAGGTCTATGGGTGATTGACCCTTACCCGTTTTGCAGACCTCGGAGAACTCTCCCCAGTGCTCGGGTCCCTCCTTACCCTCGTAACTCCAGTGGGCTGCGTGCTCGCCACCGTAGCTCAGGGCACCTGCGCAAAGCAGAAATACTACCGCTAATGCCGCCGACGTAAATCGTTTCATGTGTTTCCTCCTTTTATGTTTTTTTGTTAGTGGATATTTATCCTACACTTTTCCAGGGAAATATTTCAATGCGATGTTGTAAAATATACAAACGATGTTGAAGAAGAGATCGTATATGGCGATATTGCTTATAGCCTTGTCTGTGTTTATTGTCTTACCTCTGGCGGACGTTTTTATAGTCTATCCTGCATTTATAAACCTCATGGTAAAAAGTACGGAGGATGAGGCTGTGCGCGTTGCCAGGCACATGTACGGCCTTCTGCCCATGAAAGACCATAAGGTATCAAGCGATTCGTTACCGGATAATTTTCCAAGGCAAGTGCATCAATTAAGGGAGGACTTCAATATCGTCAAGGTAAAGCTATATTCAATAGATGGCAAGGCTATATTCTCTACGGATGCCAAGGACGTTGGCAAGATAAACACGGAGGAATATTTTACAGACACCGTCTTGCGTGGAGGGGTCTATACCGAGTTTGTCGAAAAAGGCGAGGAGTCTCTGGAAAGGCAGGAGTACAGCTCTGACGTGATTGAGACATACGTGCCAATTTTAAGGGAAGGTAAGGTCATTGGTGCGTTTGAGATATACTATGACGTTACAAGCAGAAAGGCGGCCATTGACAATCTCATTAGCCGTTCCTACGGAATGCTCTTTATAATAGCCATTATCTACATGTTAGCGCTCATGATTATAAGTATGATATCGAAGGTACAAGAAGACGAGCGCTATAGCGAAGGCCAGGACAAACAGACGGCTGTCAGGCTTGTGACAATTATGGCTGTTACGATTATTGTCGCAGATGTAGCAATAACGTTCCTTTTACGCTATGTTTTACCTGCTATGCCTGAAATGCTGGGTAATTTTATAGATGGCATTCTGTTGGCGCTCATCGTCAACCCTGTTTTATATGTTTTCTGTTTCAGACCTATGATGGCTCAGATAAATGAGCGTCAACGGGCAGAGCAGGTAAGTCGGGAAAAGTCCATCTATCTTGACTGTATACTCAACTCCTCTACGGATATGGGTATAATCGCAACCGATATCAACCTATACATAAAGTATTACAGTCATGAGGCGCAACGGCTGTTTGGTTTCAAGATGGATGAGGTCTTGGGCAAGACCATTACGCAGATGCACGAGCGGACAGATGTAAACCCGCAACAAGTTAACGCAATCCTGGAGAGACTCAAAAAGATAGGGACCCACAACTTTGAGTTTCATCTGAAAAGGGACGATGGCGTACACTTTATCGAGGCCAGGGTCAGCGGCATATGGGACAAACAGACGACCCTGGTTGGTTACGTAGTGATGATCAAGGATACCACCCAGCACAGGGCCGAACAGGAGCGGATGCGTCGTCTGATTCGGAGCGTTGAGTCAGCGGGCGAATCTGTTGTCATAACGGACACCTCCGGCGTTATTGAATACGTAAATCCATCCTTTACCAGATTAACCGGGTATGAGGCAGGGGAGGTGATCGGCAAGAAATCGAATCTGTTAAGGAGCGGTCTCAACAGTGACGACCTCTACAAGGAGCTCTGGTACACAATCCTCGGCGGTGATATATGGAATGGTGAGGTTACGGACAAGCGCAAGGATGGCTCGTTGTATGATGTCCAACTTACCGTTGCCCCGGTCTTTGGAGACAGAGGCAAGGTCGAGGGCTTTATCACAATCCAGAGGGATATCTCCGAGCTAAAGGCGCTACACAAGTCCCTGGAGAGAAGGATCGAGGATGGTGTCAGGGAAAACCTTCAGCAGCAGCAGATGTTGGTTCAGCAGTCCAAGATGGCTGCCATGGGAGAGATGATCGGGGCCATCGCGCACCAGTGGCGTCAACCCCTCAACGCCCTCGGGCTGATGGTCCAGGACGTTATTGACGCCTATGAATATGGCGAACTGAATAAGGGCTACCTTGACACCTTTACCAGCGATGCTGTTAATCAGATCAACTTTATGTCACATACGATCGATGACTTCAGGAATTTCTTCAGGCCCTCAAAGGAAAAGACCGAATTTGGCGTTGTCAGGGCAATAAAAAAGGTCATAAATATTGTCCAGACGCTGTTCTATGCCAATAGCATTAAAGTCGATATCGAGGGTGAAGAAGATATAACCGTAACCGGCTACCCAAATGAGTTCATGCATGTGATACTCAACCTCATAAACAACGCAAGAGACGCTATCCTAAAGCACAGGGCTCTTACTAATACACGGGAGGGATTAATCTCAATAACCGTCCACAGACATGACTCTACCGTAAGAATAGAGATCAAGGACAACGGCGGCGGTATCCCCGATGAGGTCAAGAGCAGGCTGTTTGAACCCTACTTCACAACCAAGGGCGAAGGACACGGCACCGGGATCGGTCTGTACCTGTCACGAGTCATCATAGAGAAAAACATGGGAGGTAAACTCCACGTTGGCAACACCCCAGAGGGAGCAGTCTTCACAATCGAGGTTGGTAAGTAGAAAGCGAAATGAATAAAGGGGTTGTCACCACCACCAACCCAAGCAACCAGCCCTTTACGGGGTCAAGGGGGCTGTGCTCCCTTGTGGAAGGGTCTGAGGGGAGGCAAGGCCTCCCATTTTTTTCTTTTCCTTCTTTCTTCTTTTTCTTTCTACCTCTTCCTGCCGGAGACGATGCGGTCTTTGGCTGTTAGCTTTGCCGCGAAGAGTTTGATCCTGCGCCAGTCGTGGTTTTTCAACGCCGCAAGCCCCTTAGAGACAAGCCTTGTAAGCTCACCGACTTTATATAAGACGTCGTAAAAGGCATTAAGCCTCAAGGCAGAGAAAAAGACAACGGTTCCCTGGCTCAGTAATATTGTCATGATTGAGCGTGGAAAGTGCTGGAATGTAGAGAGATAGATCAGGAAGTTCTGGTAGTTGCTCTTGGGAGGCATGTAGAATGGCCTTCGATAGACCTGGGTTACGTCGTCCTTGATAATGCCCTCGGCGATGGCCTTGACGTATAGCTCTGTCTGTGGATAGAAGACCAACGACGATATGCACAGTCCATAGGGTTTGGGCAGGCGATGCAGCAGACGTGCCGTCTCTACGGTATCTGAGACCTCCTCCCAGGGGTTGTCAAGGATGATGTGGTAGTCGGGGGGAAGGAGCTTGGAGCGATACCTGTGGAGGAGTTTTGCTGCTTCAATGACCTTTTCGTTTGACTCCGTTCGCCGGTAGAGCGCCTTGATCCGGCTGCTTGCGCTCTGGATACCCATCTCCACGTAGGTCAGCCCCGCCTCAATCAGTGGCAGGAGTTTTTCCTCTGTCAGCGTCGTGGGGCTTGCCTGACAGTAAAAGGGCATACCAACCTGCTGCCTGTAAAGGCCGGCAAACTCCTCTATCTCACGCAGTGGACGCGCAAAGAACGTGTCATCGAAAAACTGCACGACCTCTATAAATGGATAGCGACGCCTTATGTCCACCAGCTCCTGGATCACAACCGGGACGCTGCGTTGCCTGAGATAGGGGGTCTTGTTGTCCTTGTACATGGCCTTGAGGTTTGATACGTTACAGTAGGCGCACCTGTGTGGACATCCCCTGTCTGTCATTGTCCTGTAGGCGCGCTTGAGTCTGCCGTCATGATATGGCAGAAACGGCAGGACATCCTTGAAGAATTTCGTATCCAGGGGGACGATCCCCTCTGTGTCCTTGTCATATATGTAGTGGGCATTGTTTGAGAAATCAAACGGCGGCAGGACATCGAGGTTGCTGATCAATGGCCTCAGGGGGTTTCTGATTATGTTTGCGTCTTTTTTAAAGTACAGACCCGCTATGCCGTGGAAGTCTGTACCGGTCTGCATGTGCTGCATCAACTCCAGCAGCGCCTCCTCGCCCTCTCCAACGCACACGATATCGGCAAAGTCGAGGGCCTCCTCCGGCTTGCACGAGGGATGTATGCCACCCCATATAATGGGCGTCCTGAGGGTCTTCCTGAGTCTCTGGGTCACCTGGGTTGCTCTGTCAAAGTAGTTGGTCATAAAGGACAGCCCTATCAGTTGACTGTTGCGACAGAATTCAACGATCTGGTCTAATAACGCCGGCTCGTAGCTGTAGACATACCCCCCGCCCTCTTTCAACAGGCCAATGCTGCCAGGCAGGAAGATAATATCGACCGCGTGCCCCTTGCCCCTTAGATACGCGGACAGGCTCCTGACTCCAAATGCGCTGATATCAGGAGGCGTTGGTGTTATCAGGGTCAGCTTCATGGAGGGTTTATAGTTTCTTTCAATCTTTTCTTGGTTTCGCTATCTAAATCTTCAATAAACTTTACGGCCTTGCTTTTTATCTCTAACGTCCAAGCCATTTTGTCATATCAACAAAATCAGAGGCATCTGTAAGCTCATCATTATTGATGTTGGCTGTATTTATCTCCTCCATTTCTTCTGATGATACGTAGGGGGTAAGGTCTATTGACAAATTAATGAGTTCCTCTCTTGAGACCTCTCCTATTACGCCTTTTAATCGTGTTTCTTCAATCATAACACCCATCACTTATCTCCTCTTTTTGGCTTCATACATAGTCATCTCTATCCAATTGTTTACGGTTGAGGTCACCGTAAAATAATCTCCTTGCCTTTACGTCTCTTGTCACTTGTATATATCTTTTCTGTGTCCAATGGATATAATGCTAACCTCGTTGACTTCTATGGTGTAAATCACCCTAAAATCTCCTACCCTTAGACTATACTCCCCTTTATGTTTACCTTTTAACGGTTTCCCATATTTATACGGATCCTCATAGATTCTGTTTACAGAATTGAGAATCTCCACTGCTTGTTTGGTCTCTACATGCCTCAGCTTTCTATAAGCAAGCTCTGACCATTTTATCAAAATCGCTCCTTACAGTCGCTGGGCAAGATAGCCCATACTCTTTTAATACTTCTTCGTGAGGTATTGTGTTGCTGCTTTTTAGGTCTTCTAAACCGTGTTCTATTTCAGCTTCAAATTCAGGCGTAAATTGATCAACGTCTTCAATTACATCAAGAATTATTTCCTTCAGCTCTCTTACGGTCAGGTCGCATATTTTTTTCTCATCCAAAGTGCCTATCGACATGTTATCATACCTCCTCATTTAATCTTCGATGTTGAGCCTGATGTGCAGCTCCCGCAACTGGGTCTTGTCAACCTGTGAAGGGGCAGATGTCAACGGACATGCGGCCTTCTGCGTCTTTGGAAAGGCGATGACATCCCGCAGGGACTGTGCGCCTGTCATCAGCATGATGAGCCTGTCCAACCCCAGCGCCAGTCCACCGTGGGGAGGGGCGCCGTACTTTAAGGCATCCAACAGGAAGCCAAACCGCTCCATCGCCTCCTCGGCCTTGATCCCGATAAGCCCCAGGACCTTCTGTTGCAGGTCTGATCGGTGGATACGGATACTGCCTCCGCCTATTTCGCTGCCGTTAAGGACGATGTCGTAGGCCTTTGACGTGAGCCTCGCGCGCTCATCGTTGTTCATGTCCTCGGTAGCGAGGATGGCCTTTATGTCGTCATCCGTGGGCGAGGTAAACGGGTGATGCAGGGCGGCAAACCTGTCCTCCTGGGGGACCCACTCCATAAGTGGGAAGTCCACCACCCATACGAAATTGTCTTGTGCCCCAATCAGGCCGTTTTTCTTGGCTATATCCAGACGCAAGCGGCTCAGACAGTCGTTGACGACCGACTCCTGATCGGCCACAAAGAGCATCATATCCCCGGGTTGAGCGCCAAGCATATCGGCCATCTCCCTGAGCGTCCCCTCCTGGAAGAACTTGACAATGGGCGATTCAAAGGCGTCCTTTACCTTTATCCAGGCCAATCCCTTTGCCCCCATCGCCTGTACCTCCTGGGTCAGGATGTCTACCTCGCGTCTGGAGTACGAGGCCATGCCCTTACCACAAACCCCCTTGACGATCCCGCCCGAGGCAATCGCGTCCTGAAAGACCTTAAACGTGCTGTCCTTGATCAGCCCAGAGACGTCTCTGAGTTCAAGGCCAAAGCGCATGTCAGGTTTGTCGTTGCCAAAGCGCGCCATCGAGTCCTTGTACTTAATCCGCTCAAAGGGAGTATCTATCTGTTGTCCCTTTATCTCATAAAAGAGCTTTTTCAAAAGCCCCTCGACCACGCCTATAACGTCGTCCATATCGACAAAGGACATCTCTAAGTCAACCTGGGTGAACTCCGGTTGCCGGTCTGCGCGCAGGTCCTCATCCCTGAAGCACCTCACTATCTGATAGTACCTGTCAAGGCCGGCTATCATGAGTATCTGCTTAAACAACTGCGGCGACTGCGGCAGGGCATAGAAGGCACCGGCGTTGACGCGGCTTGGCACGAGGTAGTCCCTCGCCCCCTCCGGTGTTGATTTGGTCAGCACGGGGGTCTCTACGTCTATGAAGCCATGTTCATCGAGATAGTCTCTGATGACCTTGCAGGACTTGTACCTGGTGATGAGGTTTGCCACCATCTCTGGTCTTCTGAGGTCGAGGTATCGGTATTTGAGTCTGAGGGTTTCGCTGATCTCCCCCCCCTCGTCTATGGGAAATGGCAAGGGGTCGGACATGTTTAGAACCTCAAGGCTCTTGACGTGCACCTCAACCATGCCGGTGGGGATATCATGGTTCTCTGTCCCCTCCGGACGTCTGCATACCTGCCCGCTTATTATGATGACAGATTCTGCCTTAAGGTGGCGTGCTGTCTTGTGCGTGTCCCCCTGCGTATCGGGCCCACCGACTGTAAGGAGCGGCTCTGGATTAAATACAATCTGCGCTATACCTGTCCTGTCCCTGAGATCAATAAAGATCACCCCGCCGTGGTCGCGGTTACGGTAGACCCATCCACAGAGTCTTATGTCCTTGCCTACGTCGTCAATACCTATTTGGGCACAACCCTTGTCCCTGTACATCTTGCCTCCTTTTATCGCCAGTGCGGCTCGCACCTTTTATTGCCAGTGCGGCTCGCACCTTCTTATGGTCATTGAGCATCCTGACCGTATCACCACCTGAAACTCGATGGCCTCTGCAATTAGACACTCTAACCTGTCTACTCTCTTGATGATGCATCCATTGCTATAGTCCTCTTTTATTAAGGATAGCATGTCTCAGGGCTGTTTGACAAGATAGCTGGCAGCACCACAAACAAGCGTGGCCACGCAACCACCTCCATTGATGAATGTTTCTTCTTTTTCTTGATTACCTTTTCCCTTTTACCTAGACTATGTTACACTACAACCATGAAAGAAAGACTTCAGAAGATAATATCAGCGCTGGGGATTACGTCGCGCAGGAGGGCTGAGGAGCTTATCGTAGAGGGCAGGGTCACGGTCAATGGCGCTGTGATTGAGCTTGGTGCCAAGGCCGACGTCCAAAGCGACCACATCAAGATAGACGGCAAGCTGGTCAATCCAATGACCGATCAGCAGCAGCAGCGGGTCTACATCAAGTTCTACAAGCCAGTAGACGTGGTAACGACCCTTGAGGACCCGGAAGGAAGAATAACGGTAGGGCATTTTCTTAAGGGCGTAGGCACGCGGGTATATCCGGTAGGGAGGCTGGATTACAACTCGGAAGGGCTGTTGATCCTCACAAACGATGGGGAGTTTACGCACAGGCTCCTGCACCCGCAACATAGGATACCCAAGACGTACCACGTAAAGGTCAAGGGCGTCCTGGATGATGCCGATCTGGCAAAGCTCAGGGCAGGAATAAAACTTGACGATGGTATGACGCTGCCAGCACGGGTGGACAGACTACAGAAGACCGATGCAAACAGCTGGATAGAGATGACTATATACGAAGGCAGAAAGAGGCAGATTCGACGCATGTTGCAGCGCGTAGACCACCCGGTCAGCAAGTTAAAGCGAGTGGCAATAAACGGCATCAGGTTGGGTGATTTGAGACCGGGGCAGTGGCAATACCTAACCCCGCGCGAGATAGCCTCTGCGGCTGTAAGGAGCGGTTTGATTCGTTAGAGAGGGAACTGTAACAAAAACATGCTCCTCACTGCCAACACGCCCTTATATGGGGTCAAGGGGGCCTCTTCATGCCCGGCCAGGAGCGTCCTGGAGCGACAAGGCTCGGCTCAGTTGGGAAAAGCCCTCCCTTCTTTCTTTCTCTTTTCGTTTGCCCTTAGATTCACAAGTTCTTCAATTTCTTTGTGTATCATCTAAATTAATGATATAATAATTAACAGTGGTTCACGTTAGTGATACCGTATTTCCAATAAAACTTAGGAGGATTTAGTTTGTGAAGAAGATTGTTTCAGGTGTTGTTTTGGTATTGCTTTTAATCGGGACCGCTCCTTACAGTTCTTTACCGCTCCAGGTCGCACCTGGTCGCTGGGCAGGTGTGGCGTTTGCCAATGACCTTGAGGTGGAGAAGAAAGCGGGCGATTACACGATCAAGATCAAGATGGACAACAATCCGCCCATCGTTGGCGACAACAATATCGCCATTGAGGTCAAGGACGCAGCGGGCAAGGCTGTCGCTGACGCCAAGGTGCTGGTCAATTACACCATGCCGGCGATGCCAGGTATGCCGGCGATGAGCTACAAGGCCGAGGCAAAACAGGACTCGGGGGTGTACAAGGCCGTCCTTACGCTCTCTATGGCCGGCTCGTGGAACATCGACGTCAAGGTCTCGCACAACCACAAGACGGTAAAGGCCAAGATCACTGTGGATGCCAAGTAGGCATGGCCTTCTTGTGCGTAGTCCAGGGTCTATACGCGGTAGCAGCTCCCTCCGGGGAGCTGCTGAGGGGATGGCGTTTGTCTTTGTCGGTAGGATATAAGGAGGATTGGTTATGGCACGCATAGGCGCATTGGTGTTGGTTGTCTTGTTGGTAGCAGGGCATGTCTATGCCGAGGATACGATGGTGTCGGAAGAAGGGATGCAGGAGCTTTACAACAGAGCGGAAGAGTATCAAAGCAATGGTGAGTACGAGAAGGCCGAGACTCTGTACAAACGGGTCTTGGAGATGATAAAGAAAGCCTACAAGACAGAAGAACACGAGGATGTCGCTAATGTTATGAACAACCTGGCAGGGCTTTATTATGCCACGCATCGTTATACAGAAGCCGAGCCTCTATACAAACGGGCTTTGGAGATATGGAAGAAAGTCTACAATACAGAAGAACACGAAAATGTTGTTAAAGTATGGAAAACTTGGCAGCGCTTTATCGAGTTACAAGTCGTTATGTAGAAGCCGAGCCCCTATACAAGCGAGCATTGGAGATATGGAAGAAAGTCTACAATACAGAAGAACACGAAAATGTTGTTAAAGTTATGAACAACCTCGCAGTGATTTATCACACTACGGGTCGTTATGCAGAAGCCGAGCCTTTGTACAAAAAGGCTTTGGAGATAACAAAGAAAATTTACAAAACAGAAGAACACCCAAAGGTTGCTTCAGGTATGAACAATCTGGCAGAGCTTTATCACATCACAAGTCGTTATAGAGAAGCCGAGTATTTATACAAACGGGCTTTGGAGATATACAAGCAAGCTTACGACTATACAGAAGAGCAGGAAAATGTTGTTATAGTTATGAACAACCTCGCATTGCTTTATTACGCTGAGAGTCGTTATGCGGAAGCCGAGCTTTTGTATAAAAAGACAAGGGAAATGTTTATAAGAGTCTACAAGACAGAAGAACACGAAAATGTTGCTACAAGTATAAACAACCTGGCAGGGCTTTATCATATCACGAGTCGTTATGCAGAAGCCGAGCCTCTATACAAACGGGCTTTGGATATAAGAAAAAAAATCTACAAGACAGAAGAACACGAAAATGTTGCTCAAAGTATGAACAACCTGGCAGGACTTTATCATATCACGAGTCGTTATGCGGAAGCCGAGCCTCTGTACAAACGGGCTTTGGATATAAGAAAGAAAGTCTACAAGACAGAAGAACACGAAGATGTCGCTTCAAGTATGAACAACCTGGCAAAGCTTTATCGCGACACGAGTCGTTATGCAGAAGCCGAACCGCTATACAAACGGGCTTTGGATATAAGAAAAAAAGTTTACAAGACAGAAGAACACGAAAATGTCGCTACAAATATGAATAACCTGGCAGAGCTTTATAGCGCCACGAGTCGTTATGCAGAAGCCGGGCCTTTATACAAACGGGCTTTGGAGATATACACTAAAGTCTACAAGACAGAAGAACACCCTGATGTCGCTATAAGTATGAACAACCTGGCAGGGCTTTATGAAGCCACGAGTCGTTATACAGAGGCCGAGCTTTTGTACAAACGCTCATTGGAGATAAAAAAGAAAGTTTACAGTACAGAAGAACACCCCAATGTCGCTATAAGTATGAGCAACCTGGCAATGTTTTATGGAATAATAGATAAACACAACGAAAGTGACAATCTATTTCAACATTCCCTTGCTATTTATTCAATGGGGATAGAAGAAGTTCTACCAATTCTTTCAGATAGACAAAAACTCAACTATGTTAAAAAAAAGAGAGGTAACATATACGTCTACCTATCCCACACCTCCGGCTATATGCTGTCAAACCAAGACTCGGTAACTCAAACCTTTAACGAATGGCTTAAGTGGAAAAACATAGTCATGGAGGCTCAAGGAAGGTACATAGAAGCCGCTATGCGTTCAGACAACCCTGAAGTCAAGAGGCTCTTTGACGAATTAAACATGACAAGACGAACGATTGCCGCACTCAATAGCTCAGGCCCAAAGAACATGACGCCTGAAGCATACGCAGAGAGAAGACAAAAGCTTGAGAAGCAGAGAGAGTCCCTTGAGGTTGAATTAAGCAAACTAAGCAAGGACTACGCCCTTGAGAAAAATGTTGGCAAGATAAACGCAAAGATGCTCTCAGGTATCCTGCCTCCAGGCTCTGTCTACCTAGACTATGCGCAGATTGATTACTACAATTTCAAGGAAAAGAAATGGGACAAGCCAAGATACCTGGTGTTTGTCTTTGTGCCAGACAAGGAGCCAATCGTGAAGCTCCTGGATTTGGGAGAGGCTGAAGGCACCGATGACCACATAAAGAGCTATATAGATTACGTTAATGAGTATGGTGAGGCAAAGGAGAAGTTGGACCAGGATTTGAAGCGATTGAAGGAATTGCAGACAAAGTCACCTGAAGATAGAGATTATCTCTCAACCAGAGACAGAATTGAACCTATTAAAAGAGAAATCGAAGACCTGAAAAAGGCTCTATCAGAAGCATCAGGTGAATTATCAAAAAAGGCACAGCCAGTATATGATGCAGTCTTAAAACCGTTGCAACAATACACGAAAGGGAAACAGCACATATACATAAGCCCAGACGGCACCCTCAATCTGATCCCGTTTGAGGCGCTCAAGACACCGGAAGGGAAGTATCTGATAGAGCAACACGACATAAGCTACATCGGGGCGGGAAGAGACTTCGTGCGGTTTGAGGATACAACCGTGGCAGAGGGAGGGGCGGTAGTCTTTGCCAATCCCGATTATGACATGGGATTGACCGAAAAAGAAGAGATGGTCAAGGCTATGAACCTAAGAGGGACGACAACCAAAGGAGACGTATCGAGGGATTTAAAGGGGTTGAAATTTCCTCCCCTTCACGATACAATACAAGAGGCAGAAGGCATAGAGAAGGCATTAAAGGGTAAGTACAACATAACGGACTATCAGGACAAAAATGCGCTGGAAGAGGCGCTGCTCCCCAAAAAGGCCATCAATCCCAAGATACTGCATATAGCAACCCACGGCTACTTCCTACCCGATGAGAAGGAGGAGCGTAGACCTGACCCTATCAGGATGATTGGAGACGGACAGAACATCCCCGATACAAAGACAGAGAATCCAATGTTACGTTCGGGGATAGTGTTGGCTGGCGTAAATAAGGCGATAGCGGAAGGTCGTGACGATGGCGTCATAAGCGCTGAAAAGATACTGGGGATGCACCTCAAGGGCACAAGACTGGTAGTCCTGTCGGCATGTAAGACGGGCGTAGGCGATGTGCAGTTAGGCGAGGGTGTGGCTGGGCTTAGGCGATCGTTTATCCTCGCGGGGGCAAAGACGGTCGTGATGAGCCTCTGGAGCGTCCCAAGTCAGGAGACAACTGAGCTGATGGTGGACTTCTACACCCTGATGTCCAATGGCAAGGACAAGTCCGAGGCGCTCAAGCAGGCAAAACTCAACATGATGAAGAAGGAGGATTCCCCGTTTTACTGGGGGGCGTTTATCTTGCTAGGCAACACAGAATAGGCTATGCTTTACTAATATGTGGATGGAAGGAAGATTGATTTTTTGGTTGGCGAAAACGATACGGTGTAGACATGGCCTCATTGGCTTTTATGGGTGGTGCACCCGCACTTTGATTGTGGTTGCGGGGCTGCTTGCCGTTGCGCTGCCGTTAAGCGCTGAGGATGCCTCCCTCGATGCCCTGATACAGGAGGCCCTGCAAAACAACCACGACGTGCTCATGGCGGAGTCTAAGGTCTCTACATCGAGATTCAGGACACCGCAGGCCGCAACCCTGCCTGACCCCATGGTCATGTTCGGGTATCAGAACGAGGGCTGGAACCGCTACTCCTATGGACAGATGAGCGGGGCGCAGTGGATGTTTTCGGTGTCGCAGATGTTTCCATTCCCCGGCAAGCTCGCCCTCAGGGAGCAGATGACCATCAAGGACACAGAGGCGCTTAAGGCCGCCGTAGACAGCGTCCGCCTCAAGACCATTGCCAGGGTCAAGGAACTCTACTACGACCTGTTTCTGACCTACAAGGAGATAGGGCTTATCAAGGACAGGATGGCGCTGTTTTCAAGGATAGAGGATGCGGCGCTGTCGCGATACTCCTCGGGCATGGGGCAGCAGATAGACGTGTTGATGGCGCAGACGGAGAAGTACATGCTGATCGAAAGGCAGGAGATGCAACGACAGAAGATGCACGCCATCGAGGGGATGCTCAACTCAACCCTCGGACGTCAGGACATCAACACGCCAATTGCAAGACCTGGCGACATCTCCCCAACCCCCTACGCCCGTCCAATGGAGGAGGCGTTGAGGGCGGCCTTTGAACACTCCCCCGATGTCCTGTCAAAGACGAGGGAGGCCGAGGGGGCGCAGGTCAAGGTCTCCATGGCAAAGAGGGAGTACTACCCCGACATCAACGTCAATGCCTCTGTGGCAAAGAGAGCCGGGGAGTTTGAGGATATGTGGAGCCTCACGGCCACGGTCAACGTCCCCATCTTCTACCGGACGAGGCAGCGGATGGCCGTCTCTGAGGCACGCTCGATGCTCTCGGAGTCTCAGCACGACGTTGAGGCCATAAAGACCATGATAGCGTCAACTATACGCGAGGACTACACCATGTTACAGGCTGCCGATAAATTGATCGAGCTCTATAAAAACGCACTGATACCGCGCACCTACCAGGACTTTGAGGTGGCCCTCAGCGCCTATGTCACGGGAAAGGTTGAGGCCATTACGGTGCTCACGCCTCTTAAGTCGCTCCTGGATTATGAGAGTCTGTACTTCAGGCAGGTGGTCGAGCGCGAAAAGGCCATCGCCAGGCTTGAGGCCATCGCCCCAAGGGAGGTCAACATTGATAAGTACATGGATTAAGAATTATGGGGTCAAGGGCACTGGTGCCCTTGCAGGGGAGGTCAAGGAGCCAGGAGCGTCCTGGAGCGGTAAAGAAGGGGCAGCGCTGCCCTCCTTGCAGGGGTCAAGGGGACGGAGTCCCCATTCCTCTTCTTTTCTTGTAGGCAGGTACATAGTATTTTTTGCGGCGCTGTTGTCTCTATTGGTGTTGTCGGGCAATCTGTCCGTGAGTTATGCACAGCAGCCCCAAAAAGAGCAGCCTCAAGCCCATAAGTCTAAGGATACGCAGCCTGAAGTTGAGGATACCCCCGTCGTTGAGGTGACCGACGACAAGCGTCAACTGATAGGTGTCAGGACGGTGGAGGTTGCCGTCAAGCCGTTTCAGCGAACCATCAGAACCGTTGGGCGCATCGAGTATGACGAGCGGCGGCTGTCAACCGTAAACACAAAGATGGATGGTTGGATAGAGCGGCTTTACGTCGATTACACCGGTCGGTACGTCAACAAGGGCGAGGCCATGGTTGACATCTATAGTCCAGAGTTGGTTGCCACGCAGCGGGAGTTTATAAACCTCGTTAGGTGGGCCAATGGTGCGGGCATTGAGCCAGGGGTCGCTGACCCCCGCACGGGCAATAAGAGCACCAGCGTCTATTCCGAGCCGGATATGGCCAACTCATACACGGATATGCTCAAGCAGGATGCCCTTGTCATACTCGATGCGGCCAGGCAGCGGCTGAGGCTCTGGGACATAACGGATGCGCAGATCGATGAGATCGAAAAGACCGGCAAGGTCATCCGGACGTTGACCATCTACTGCCCCGTCAGCGGTTACGTGGTGGAGAAGAAGGCCGTATCGGGGATGCGTGTCATGGCTGGTGAAAAACTCTTTGACGTGGTTGATCTATCCTCGGTGTGGGTGATGGCGGACGTCTATGAGTACGAGTTGCCTCTAATAAAGGTTGGTCAGGGGGCGAGTATAACCCTGAGTTATTCTGCAGGCCGGCAGTTTACGTCGAAGGTTGATTATATCTATCCTGTGCTTTCTGGAGAGAGGCGGACGGCGAGGGTCAGGTTTACGATCCCCAATCCTGGTGGCGAGTTAAAGCCGCAGATGTTTACCAACGTGGAGATAGGCATTGACCTCGGTCAGCGTCTGGTCATCCCCGAGGAGGCGGTTATCGACACAGGCGTCAAGCAGGTGGTCTACGTTGACAAGGGCGAGGGCAACTTCGAGCCTCGGCTCGTGCATCTTGGTTTAAGGAGCGGCGGGATGGTGGAGGTCACCGACGGTCTCAAGGCCAGGGAGCGCGTCGCCTCCTCAGCCGCCTTCCTCATAGACTCCGAGGCACAGTTGAAAGGCATCATCCCCAAAAAAGGCAAAGAATAAAAGGGGGGAAACTCTGTCCTTCCCCCCTCAACCCCCTATCCTGCAAGGGGAGGGGTGGGGCACCCCGGCCATGAAGAAGTCCCCTTGACTCAGTAATTTTTTAGATTACAGGTGGTTTAGCCTCAAGAGCTTTCTTTAAACTTTCAGGGGTAACTATTAGGGTAACTATTTTTGTCTCACATTTCGGTATGTTAGCAAGATGATTAGTAATTGTTATGTGTCTCTCAGAGTTTTCCCTCTCAATTTTATATACTTCATCTTTTAAAGTATCTATCTTAGTGAACAGTACAACTATTACAGCAACTAAAATAGAAAGAAGAAGTGATAACAAAACAAGAAATAAATTTTCTATGTGTCGAGATGAGTTGTTATCATTATTTTTCTTGCTGTAAAAAATCCTGTGATGATATGCTATAAGAAGGAGCGATAATT
>JADFXD010000049.1 GCA_015233725.1 Nitrospirota bacterium
TGATTATAGAGGCTTTATAGGAATACCTCGAACTCTACAATCTGGAACTTCCGCTATAACCTCCACTAAAGTGAAAATAGCAAGTTTGTATTCAAATCTTGAAAAAACTCAGATAAGTCCGCGATCAAATGGAAAACTGTTATCAATAACGCCAAATCGTGCCTCCGTAGTATTGTTAGTCTCTATTGGAGATATTTCTATCCTGCTTGGTTCTGATTTGGAAGAGGAAAAAGATAATCCAAACTATGGCTGGTCAGCAATAAGGAAAAAGACAAAGAGATAAAAACCGTTGACAGCCCAATGGGACAAGTAAGGCTGCGTACCTCCATTGAAGGCCAATGGAGAATCGAGCTTTTTGGCAACGCAAGACCGTTACAACAAAGCGCTTAACCACAAGGATTAAGTAATGAAGGGGCCAAGGGGACTTCTTCATGCCCGGGGCGGCTCGCCCCTCCCCTTGCAGGGGAGGTCTGAGGAGGGGGCGGAGCCGCCCTCCTTTTTTTTTCTTATTGGGCGAGGGTCTTTTGCAGTTGCACTATTGCCAGGTACTTTTCGGTGGCGTCCTTTTGGAGATTCTCGATCAATTGATCCCTCTCTGAGACAATCGCCCTGAGGCTGTCTATGGTCGCGTCTCTTTCTGAGATAGCTTTTTGTTGTTGCTCGATTATCAAGTCCTTTTCTGACAGGTCTTTTCGCAACTGTTCAATCCCCTGACTCATTGTCACGTCTCTATCAGCAAGAGCCCCTTTTAACGCCACAATGATAGAGTCTCGTTGTGCTACTTTTTCCTTTAAGGTTGTATATCGCTCAACCAGGCCCTTCACCTCAGTGGATGACCTGCTTATAAAGCACTTAAATTCACCAACAAAGGCGCTAAGGTCATCCCTCGCAAAATCAATGGCCCCTACCCCCTGATCTATGGCATAGTACTTTCTGTCATAGTAGATTATATTAAACCCGTAAAAATCCTGCTCAAACAGATATGGCGGCTCCGCAGCGCCAGATTCAATATCGGCCTTGTGTTTGGTATGACCTCTTATCATCTCATGGAGCTCTGTGTACTTGCCCTTTAGATCGCTTATGTCTGACTGTGACTGTCTTAGTTGCTCACTGAGGGTGCAAAGTGTCCTCTCGTAACCTTCTTCGTTTAGTCCTGGCATTGTGTCTTCGTTCTCCTGATTAGTATTATCCATTTTTAATGATACCTATACGTCTTGGCCACTCCAGCAACTCCTTCTGCAATAGGGCGATCCACAGGTCCCTATCCCTGATGTTGCCTTGTAACTCGCTCAACCGTGTAGCCCACTGGGTTATGTCGTCGTATAACAGGTCTATCTGTGCGGCCTTGTCTGATGTCTCCTGACGCAGCATCTCGATCTGGACATCCCGGTTGCTTAACTCCATCCGCAGTGATTGCACCAGCGCGTCTCTAGCGGCTATCTCACCGTGCAAGGCATCGACCTCTCTGTGCAATCTCTCAATCACGCTGATAACACCTAGCTGATCCACCAGATGCTTGGCCTCCGAAACTGACCTGCCGATAAAACATCTCAACTCCTGCTGCAACTCCAATAGCCTGTGCTCCAGGGCCTCATGATGGAAATCGATTGAACCGACATTTTGCAAGGCAGCATAATACCTGCCATCAAACCCGATGATATTAAACCCCTTGTAGCCACCTTCACACAAGAATGGTTCCTTACCCTGGCCTGAAGCACCATCAACCAGCAATATCTCAGCATTGGCCTCATATCTGCCAGGCAAGTCTACATGGATGCCACACCTGCGCGCAAGCGATTCGATGCCCTTGATGGCCGTATCCAGCAGGGTGTTGACCCCAGCCTGATGTATACCCCTGGCAAAGGCCTCCCTCTGTAAGGTGTTGATAACGTTTAACCGCTCTACCAGATGCCTGACCTCCGAAATCGAGCCCCCAACAAAGCACTTCAACTCCAGTTGGAGCCCCAATAGCCTTTGCTCCAGGCCCTCCCGAGCAAAATCAAGCGATCCAAGCTCCTGCAAAACAGCATAATATCTGCCATTAAACCCCAGGATATTAAACCCAAGGTAATTATTTTCATACACGATTGGTTTGCTACCCGGGGGCTTGTCCCCCGGCGCAGGGACATCAACAGCCACTTCACCCTTGGATTGATCCATATGCACATATCTGACAGGCAAGTCCGCCCCTACGCCATACAACTGAAAACACCACTGCACGATCAACTCAATGCCCTCAACTGCCCTATCCAACAAGGCGTTGAAACCGGCCTCCTTTATGTCTCTGACAACGATCCCCTTATGCAGAAGGACCATCTCCTTATCCAGCCTCTGTAGGGCATTGATAGCGCTCAACTGCTCCACCATGCCCCTGACCTCTGACAGCGATTCCCCGATGAAGCACTTCAACCCCCTCTGAAGCTCCAACAGCCTTTGATTAACCCCCTCCTGGTGGAAATCAATCGATCCAACCTCCTGCAAGACCGCGTAATACCTGCCATCAAACTCGATGATGTTAAACCCCAGGTAGCCAACCTCACACATGACAGGCCCGCTCGTCCCTGATAAGACACTGCATACCAGTTCTACCTTGGGTTTATCGATGGCCGCATCAGCGTCAAACAGGGCTATCCGCACACCAGAGAGCTGAAAGTACCTGTGCAGGATTGCCTCAATGCCCTTAACCGCCCTGTCCACTAAGGCTCTGCCTCCAACCACCTGGATGTCTCTGACAACCGCCTTCTTGTGTAATGCCCCTGTCTCTCTGTCCAGTCTTTCAATGGCCTTGATAACGGTCAACTGATCCACTAAGTGCCTGACCTCTGGCAACGAATCCCCCGTGAGGCATTGCAGCTCCCCCTGGAGAGCCAATAGGCTTTGATTTACGCCCTCCTGATGGAAATCAATAGAGCCGACATCTTGCAAGATGGCATAGTACCTGCCTTCAAACTCGACGATGTTAAACCCCCTGTAACCGACCTCACACACAACGGGGTTACTTGCCTGACCGGAGACATTACGTCCAGGTGTGGTCTGTAGGTCACTGATGGCCGCGTATTTATCGGACATGTCTATCTTGATATCGTAGAGACGCCTTTTCAGGCTGTCTAATCCCTCAAACCTCTGAAAGTACCTGCGCGCGATTGATTCAATACCCTTGACCGTAGCCCCCAACAAGGCGTTAATCCCAACCTCCTTCATGGCAAGCCTCTGGGTAAGGATGTTCTGCGACAACTGCGAGATATATAATTGCGCCTCGTACAATGACTCAAACACGGCCCCAATACCCTGCTGGACATAGACAGACATGTTGGTGTAATCGATATCCGGCAGGGACGCCGGTATCACGTAAACCCTCACACCATCTATAACAATCTTGTGCCAACGGCTGCCGGCAATATCATAGGCCCCCAGGTGATTAACGCCCTGGTCGGTCAACGTCTCCAGCTCCTGGATCGTGGGGGCGCTTATCACCTCTGGGTGGCCACGAACCGACTCACTGCGGATATCGACCTGCCCCATATGACGAGGCGTGGCATACAGCGCCTTGCCATAACGCCAGATCACGTACCCGGCGCTGGCTCCAATGGGCGTGGGCATGGTCATCTTCTGATTGTCAACACCCACGAAGGTCAAGTTTGTTGCCTCCCACCTGCCAGGAGCCACCGAGGCACAGACACTCCAGATGCTGCAATTTATCGAGTAATCGTCGAGAAAGGTCTCCCCCACCGCAAGGATAACACCACAGTGCATGGACTGATAAAAATCCACGTCCTTGTGCCCCTGCAGAAAATCCAGGTCAAAGTCCTGCCTATACCCCTCACAGTCGTGACCACAGAATATCCCCCCAGGACGCCTCACCAACGGCATGTAACTGCGTATGTCCTGTGAGACCTGATTGTAGCGATGGTCCGCGTCTATAAATATAAAATCAAAGCTGTTTTCCTTCAAGATAACCGGCGCCAGGTCGGCCCGACAACGTATGGGGATGACCACGTCATCCAGCCCCTCGGCGGTGATCCTCTTCCAGAACGTCGTAAAGACATCCTCGCTTGAGGCTATGTCAACCAGCTCGGTCCCCACGTTGCCCCTCCACCAATCAACGCAGTACAGGTGCCCGCCAAACTCCCGCGCCACCTTGGCAATCACCGTGGTTGAATCGCCACACCAACTGCCAATCTCCAGGAACTTACACCCCGGTGCGGCAACAGACTCGGCCAACTGCCTCAGTATAATCCGCTGCTCCTGCGACGCCAATTGCGTCTCTCTTAGTTCCACTTAAACCTCATTCTTTGTAATCTCTCAGCCATAGAAGGGAAAGAAGGGAGGGCTTTGCTTCTTTACCGCTGCCAGGCACACTCCTGGCTCCCTCAGACCCACCCACAAGGGGAGGGGCGAGCCACCCCGGGCACGAAGAAGTCCCCTTGACCCCATAATGCTCAATCCTTTTGATAAACAAGCATTTTTTTGTTTAGTCAGTAGCCATTTTAATCTAAGTGTTCTTCTCCAATGCGTTGATATAATTCGTGTAAAGCTGCCACCGCCCTTTCAGCTAAACTATACCACTGCTTGTTTAGCATACATGACGGATGATTAAGTAAATAATCTTCTATAA
This sequence comes from Nitrospirota bacterium, assembly GCA_015233725.1. Classification (GTDB taxonomy): domain Bacteria; phylum Nitrospirota; class Thermodesulfovibrionia; order Thermodesulfovibrionales; family Magnetobacteriaceae; genus Magnetobacterium. The sequence goes on from JADFXD010000049.1 coordinate 4,616, forward strand.
TATTAGCAACAAACGCGGTTCGGTAGCACCACAATCAACCGTGGTCACCAGGATTTAAGCCATTTCTATGCCTTCATAATATGGCATTGTTACTATGCTTGAGCAATGTGACCACGTTTGAATGGAGTGGTACCTCCACCCGTATTCTGTCAATAAATCTATAATATCCCTTACCTTCGTCTTATCATACAGTGATATTTAAACATTTTGGCAATATATATGGCAATAGGGGCATAAGAAAATCATTGGGACAATACATGATTACAGTGCCTCTTTCTATTCGTTGTTGCCGTCTCTTATCTTTCCGCAAAGGCAAAAAGCCTTCTGAAACCGAATTCTATACCGTTGGCGGACTTGTTTCTCTCGAATTTCACGGCAAAGGAGTGTTTAAAACCCTCTTGTTCCCCTTCGGGCAATTCGGCAAGAAACGGCCTGAGCCCGGCTGACACCCACCAGTCGATGACTTCACTTATAGAACTGAATACATAGCGGTACTCCCTACAAGAAACGTCCACTTTTTTAAATCCGGTGTCCATGAGCATGGCTTCGTACTCTTGCTGCAAGGTAAAATACCACGGTAACTCCCAGTTGCGGAAATATTTTTCGAATTCGGGCTGCTCCACAGTTTCCGCTGTATAGTCAAGAAATTCCTTGCAGAAATTCTTTGGAGGCATCTGAAAGGCTATGCGGCCGCCGGGTTTAAGGGCCAGGTAAATCCGGTTAAGCGCCTGCCCCTGGGCTTTCACCCACTGCATCGCGGAATTGGAAAAGGCCAGATCGAACGTATCTGTGAAGTCCAGGGATTGAGCCTCAACCTGCCGGAAACTCAGGTTTGAGAAACCTGTTGAAATTCCCCGTGCCTTTTCGAGCATCTCAACTGATGGGTCTATACCGGTGACACTGCCCTTATGTGCCAGGCGCGCAATCTCCACGGTAAGCTTGCCCGTGCCGCAGCCTATGTCGATGACAGCATCCGTCTCCCTGACCCTGGCCGCATCGATTAACTCTCTTCCTGCGTCGATTTGCGGCGCTTTTGTGGAATCGTATCTTTCAGCATCCCATTTCACGATATACCTCCGGTTTTAGTTTTTTACACTTATTTACTCATGTTACGCAAAAGCATAGCAAAAGTATGGTAAAATATCTGCATCCTTAATCATAGCATAACAGGAGTAATTTTTATGAACACTAAAATGTTAGACCTTTGTACAGATTATCTCTTGCTGTCAAAAATCCTGTGATGATATGATTAAGAATGAGACATCAGGATTAAGAATTATGGGGTCAAGGGCACTGGTGCCCTTGCAGGGGGTTCTAAAGGGGGCCAGGAGCGTCCTGGAGCGGTAAAGAAGCGGAGCCGCCCCTTTCTTTCTTCTCTTCTGGTAGGGCAGGTACTTATCACAGAAATATTTACAGTAAGGATTATCTTAGGTTCTTTCTTCGGCCTTTGACAAGAGGTTTCCTCCTTTTGTGTCTTCAGTGTGTTGCTATGTCAGGAGTTTCAGGGCTATGTCCATCTTGTTTTCCGTCTCCTTGCAGACTATGTATAACTGCCTCAGTACCTTATGGTAGCCCTGAAGGTGAGGCAGAACGCTCTCGTTCTTTTGGGATATCTGTAGCACTCCATTTTCTATGTCCCTGAGCTTCTTGACGACGGTGTTGCGTTCACTCCTTATGGCATCTACCTCGTCTATGAGGTGGGTCTTGAGCATCATGCAGTTGTCCATGTCCTCCATGATGGTCTTTATGTTTATCTTGAGCCTGTTGACGTCTCCAATGAGGTCCTCCCGCCTGGAGTTTAACGACTCTATGCTGGCATTATAGACGGTGGCCCTGTCGTTGGTGATATTGATCTCGACGTTGATTGTGGCTATTACAGCATCGATCCCTTCCGTCTCGTTCTTGAGCTGCTTTATCTTGGACTCGATCTTCCTGTTTTCGTTTTCAAGCTCAACCTGTCTGGCTCTTAGCTCTTTTAGCTCTGTCAGCTTTCCCCTGATCGTGTCCTTGACTCCGTCGTAGATGGCCTCGTAAGCGCTCTTTTCTGGTGGTGGTTGCTGGTGGTTTCTCTTGAACTTATACATCGCTCTGCCCTGCCTGTGTAGTCTTATCGCTTACCGCCGTGTCTTGTTTAAGCGACTTGATCTTTTCGAGGTTTACGATGCGTTCACCCCGCAGCGTGTTGATCCCCCTTTCGAGCCGACCTATTGTCTCAATTGCGGCAGTATATCTTAGCTCCAGGTAGTTGATCTCTCTGAGGAGGTCTGATTTTTCACCCTCCAGCTCCTCAACCAGTTCCCTGGCCAGCAGTTCTTTTGTCTTTAGGGTGTCGATCTCCTTTTTCAGAACCCCAATGGAGGTCTGGGCGAGATTCCTCTCATCGATCAGGTGCTCGATCTCTGCCTGGAGCTCCTCTCTGGTGGCGGTCTCATCGTTAAGACGCTGGAGCTCCTTTTCAACCTGGCTTTTTTCACGCCTGAGCTCGGAGATGATCTCCCTGGATGCCCTCAGGTCCTTGTCCAACAGGGCGTTTATGGAAAGCACCTTCTTGAGCTGCTGTTCCATATTGCCTATTATTGCGAACATGTCGTTGATCGTCTTGTCTACGTCAACGGAGCTGATCACCTCCTTTAAGGACTCGATCCCTCTGATCTCAGACAGCAGCGGGGTGGTCATCAGGGCGCGATTATCGCGTTGTGTCTTGTCTTCAAAGGGAAACTCCAGCGCATCCATGTCGGGGTTAGACATTGCTGTCAGATTGCTTGGTGCATGGGATGTATAATCTCTTACTATATCATCTCTTTTGGCATCTCTCTCTGTAGGCGTCATATGCTCTCCTTTTTATAAAACTCTACCTTGACGTTTTTGTTAATCTCTCTCATCCTGTTTAGAAGTTCCTTCATGCCCCTGTGTGTCTGGATGATCTTGTCTTGCAGGCCGGCAAGGTTTATATTCTTCTTGGGTATATCGCCCTCTACCGACTTGATCTTTTCCTGGCAGATATTCATCTCACCCTTCATGAACTCAATATCCATGATGATATTGCCAAGGACAAATATCTCCTCGTTGAGCTGCTCCGAGACGCTGTCATAGACCTCGCCCAGCCTCGATACCTCCTCCTGCAGGAAGTCGGTGTCAAAGACCAGGCTGTTTTCATCTATCATGGGCCGCAGCTGCCTGCCCCTGACCTCATTGGCATGTCTGAGCAGTTTCTTTAGCTCCATCCTCTTTTCAAGAAGCTGCAGATCAAGCACCTTTGCGTCTCTTGTAAGGAGGTCGTTTTTGTCTTGCAGTTGCTCGACCTGCTTTTTTACGAGTTCCAGCTCTGTCTCGGTCTTTTTTAAGACATCCTCCACGATGGAGTCCGCCTTTATCCCCTGATGATGCCCCTGTTGATGATCTGCCATTGGTGTAGTCGAGCTTGAATCCGCTGATTGTTCGTCTGTCATCAAGCTACCTCCCTACTTGAGGTACAGCTCTATTAGCTCGGTCTCTGTAAAGGTCTCATTGCACTCGATGCCGCGCTGATTACACAGGGCTATGATCTCAGACTTTGACATATAGCGAAGCTGTACCTCTGACAACCTGCTATCACCCTCGGACTCTGTAAGCGCTGGTTCTTCTGCATCTGACGCCTCTACGGTTGCTTCCCCCGATGACATGGCCGATAAGGCTGCCTCCGTGATCGACTCGTGGGTCTCTGAAGCGACGGGGTAGGTCTCCTCTGCGGCCTCTTGTGCCTCTAATGCGCTCTCAATCGGTAGCTCAAGGGAGTCGACCTTGCCGAGCTTCTCTTTCAGCCACCAATCCTTGAGGTCATCGATTGCCTTGGCAAGGGCGTCACCCGACAACTGTGTGTCAAATGCTATCGACTCACCCGTGAGGATACTTAATGACTCCAGGGCCTTTTCTCTGATTTCGACGTTGTCATCCCCCAGGAGTCTCATCAGCGGCAGGACAGCCGTCTTGTCCTTGAGGCTTGCCAGGGTGATGATGGAGGCCTTTCTGACCTTTGTCTCCTTGTCGTTGAGGGACTGTATGAGGGAGGGCACTGCCTCTGCGATGTCCTTCCATCCTATGTATGTTGCGGCCATTCTCCTGACCTCGGGGTGCTCGTCCTTTAGGGAGTCGATTAGTATCTCCTTTATCTGTTGTCCTTGTCCGAGTTTGTATAAACCTCTGAGGCTACTGAGCCTGACCCTGTAGCTAGCGTCTGTCAGCAGGTCTACAAACAGCTCTATTGCCTGCGTGTCTCCGATATTGGTCAGGGAGTTGACGACCTCGGTGGTCAGAAATGGATTGTTGTAGTTAACCGCCTCGAGCAATATCGGTATGGCTGCCTTATTGGCTATCTTTCCAAGCTCTGCCGCTGAGAGTATCTTTATCTCCATGTCGGTGTCGAGCAGGTCGACGGCTATCTTGCTAAATATTGCGCGGTCGGAGTCGGTGTCAAATTCGCCCAGCCTAACGGCCTTGTCGGTCTTGTACCTGATATTGGCGTTGACGGCGTGGATATCTACGTGTTTGGTCTTTTTCTTTATTAGCTTTGTCTCGGCTGCTTTTTTCTCTTCGGCCTTTTTTTCTTTCTTTTTTAGTTGTTCGGCCTTTTTGATATCTTCTAACTCTGAGATACGGCCATTGAGCCTTTGTATCTCTTTTTCGTACTCCTTGACGTCGTTAATCAGTTTTTTTGCCCTTTCGGAGTCGAGTTTTTCGGCTGTTGCTCCCTCCTGTCCGATCTCATAGAACAGGCCATTGATCTTCTCTTCATACTCGCCGATCTTGTCTTCTACCTCGCCGGCCTCGTCTTGTTTGAGCTTGAGCTTTGACATGCCCCCGACAAACAGGTCCTTTACCTTGGAGGCGAGCGCCGGGGTAAAGCTAACAATGGTCGACGTCTTCTTCAAAAGCTCTGGGGTCTTTGTCAGGAGTTCAGGGGTCTTTTTCAACTGATTGTACATAGCTGCTGTAAAGTCAGCGCTGACGTCATATGCGCTGACCACAAAGCCCCCTGTGGCATTTAACGCCCTTGCCACGCTGCCCATAAATCCCTTTCTCTGTGACTCTTCCTGCATAGTTATCCTCCTAATATTTATAAGTACCTGCTATATACACGAAGAGGGAAAGAAGGAGGGCGGCTCCGCCCCCTCCTCAGACCTCCCCTGCAAGGGCACCAGTGCCCTTGACCCCATCTGAATGCTTTATTTTTTATTCCTTCCTTATGTGATATTCAGAAACAGCTTAATCGACAAGAGCACCAACAAGATAGCGATTATCTTTTTCAGCATATCTGAGTGTGTCTTGATTGAGGCCCTTGCTCCATAGTAGGCGCCCAGGATCGAACCGACACCCAGGACGACCGCGTAGTCTATATTGACGGCTCCCAGGCCAAGGAAGGTTATAAGGCCGAAGAAGCTGGTTATAACGATGATGAAGTGCGACGTAGCCGTGGCCACGTGCAGGGGCATCCCGATGAAGTTCATGAAGGGCACGTGTATGATGCCTCCGCCCAGGCCCAACAGACCCGATACGATACCTACGATGAAGCTGCCTGAAAACCCTATGGCCATATCCGGGCTATAGACGAAGGTCTTGCCGAAGGAGTCACGGAGGGTCCTGCGCATTGGCAGGTCGGTGACGTTTTCTCTCACCAGGCAGAAGTCATCCACGAAGATCAGTATATATGCCATAACGGTAAGCAACAGCGCGAATATGGCATAAAACGTATTGATGCTGATATTGAGGGCAAGTATAGCGCCGATAATCACACCAGGGATGGCCACGACCGAATATTTAATGCCGATTTCGTAGTCTATGCGTCTCTGTGACACGTACGCAAACGTCCCTGAGAGTGCGTTGAGAAAGACTATGATCATGGAGGTCCCAACGGCGTAGTGTGGGATAAACTTATAGAATATAATCAATACAGGGACGACCAGAAACCCCCCGCCTGCCCCTATCAGCGTACCTATAAAGCCGATAGAGATGCCTGTGACAAGGAGCACGACGATCTCAAGGAAGCCGTCTATTGGCTCGTGGAGGGTCTGCCCAACGTCAGGCTGGGGTGTCGCCTCTACTATTGCCGTATCCCCTGTGGTATCTGGCTCCACGACTGATGCCGGTGGTCTCGCTGCCATACCTGTCGCTGAGGTAGCGTTGAGCGTCAGCCATACGCCGCAACAGATGCCGCACAATATAAGCAGCAACCGTAACATTATCATCTTCTGGGTCATCTTTTGGATAGTCCTCATCAGGATTTACTCATAATCATTTACTTTTCTGGCGCATCTTCGAACACCTCGAAGTGCTTGTCAATAACTTTTACCTCGGTGCTTAACAGTTCATTTACGGCCTCTATGTAACCGTTTAGTTGTTTGCTTAGATATATCGTCCGTTCATTGATATCCGCTTGTCGTTGATACTCTGCGAGCCTTTGTGGGATGTCTTCAACCTGGCGTCTCTTTTCGTTTAACAGCAGCTTGCGTTGTTCAAAGTGCTCGGTGAAGCTCTTTTCGCCCTCTATGGAGTTGTGTATTGCCTTGATGCTGCTTTCAAGGGTGTGGATATTGTTCTGTTTGTCTTCAAGCTCTTTGATAATCGCAATCCGCTGTTGTTTGAGGGTATTGATCTCAGCCAGGAGTACATCCTTGTCCTCGATGGATTGGTAATAGGCTATCCTTTCCTCCAGTTCCTTTTCAAATGCGGAGAGTCTTTCCCTTTCCTTGTTCTCTGTTGAGAGTTTAGCCTGTGCCTGGGCAAGGTCAGTCTTGGCCGAGACTATCATATCCCGGACCCTTCTGATGTCTTGTTGGAGGTACATTATCTTTTTTGCGGCATCAGTCTGCATCGCGGTGAGTTCGTCCTTGTCGGCGGTCAGATAGGGCTTATCGGCGTGCTGGTCTCTCTGTTGCTGGAGGGCGTGTACCTCCCTTGAGAGTCTGTCTGCGGTCTCTGTCTTTTCCTCGACGCTGTGCGAGATGTCGTGTTTTAGTAGATTGTTTATTTCCTTGTATGACCTCTGTAGTGTATTAAACCTTTCGGAGAGCTTATGGACGCTGTCTGTGAGGGTCTGCACCTGTCTCTTTTTATCGTCGATGACTCCGGGGGTATCTTCAAACTCCTTTAGTTTCTCTAACCAGATAATGACCTTTGCCTTTTCTTCCCTGTAGCTCTTTAGCGCTTCCCTTGATTGAGCCGCCTTTTCCTCTGCCTCAGAGGTGGCCGTGTTAAGCTCCGTGCTCTTTTTCCTGACCGTAGCCACCTTATCCTGCAGATATTGAACGTCCCTGATCTTTTTGGCGATCTCGGACTTAAGGGCGATGATCCTCTTTTTAATAACCAGGGTGTGTACCACCTTACCTATGAGGTCGAGCATGTCCTCCCTGTTATATGTCGTCTCTTTTGGGCTGTAATCTCTGGTTGTCATAGACGCACCGCCTGGGCTATGACAACCGCCTTGTCGTTGATAGCCTGCATCTCGTTATCCAGGATCAGCTTATCCATGTATGTCTCTCTAAGGCGGTTGAGGGTTTTTTCAAGTGCGCTGGCCACCTCATCACGCCTTGTCTGTTGTGCAGCCACTATCTGAAGCTCGCTGTCCTTTGAGGCGATCTCCTCATCTATCAGCCTTAGCTCTTTCTTGCTCCGGGCATTGTCAGCGGTCAGTGTATCGAGGTCATTCTGTTTACTCTCCTGGTCTCTCGTCAGTGCCCTTATGTGTGTATCGTAGGTGGTCACCTGGGGGGATATAAGCTCGATCTCGGACCTCAAGGACGCCCGTTCCTTGACTAATTCATCCACGCCCATGGTCTTTATCTCAAGAGCTGCGCACTGTGCCTCGTATTGTTTTACGTTGCCTCTGAGTGAGTCCACGATGTCGGTCTGTATTGACAGCGACGTTGTCACCTTGTCGAGGTCGTTGACGCACTGGTTGTACTCGCTCTTTAGCGTCTCCAGTTCTCTTTCAAGGCCTTCTGCCTGGATAAACACGGCGGCTATCTCTTGCAGTTGACGCACCTGGACGCTCAGGGACTCCTTCTGTGCGGTATCCGCCTCGATAGAGGACACGAGGCCTTGCAGCCTTGTCTTTAGCCCCTCGATACTCAGGATGTCGTCATGGGAGAGGGTCTCCATCCTGGAGATGTCTGCGATGAGCCTTCCTTCGTCTTCCTTTAGAGTGGACAAGTGTTTATCCAGGTAGTCCAGTTCCCTCAGTATCTCATCTGGGTCACCGAGTTTGGCCTTCTTGTTCTTGTAGCTCAGGAGCACGTCTGAGGCTGCCTTTGCCTCAAGGTCATTCTGGGCCAGCTCTGACTTTAGCCTTTTGAGGTTATCGCTGTCCTTTTCTATTGTCGAGTTAAGGCGATTGAACTCGGCGCTCAAGTCCTCCAGCTCAACAGAGAGTCCCCTGGACCTACCGCTTAATCCTTCAAACTCCTGGGCCTCTGCCCCGTTATTATCGGATGTCCGTATTGCAACCATAGGAATAATCATCCCCCCTTTTTAAGAAGGGTCTAAGAAGAAGGGGGGCGGCGCTGCCCCCCCTCAGACCCCCCCTGCAAGGGGAGGGGTGAGGCACCCCGGCCACGAAGAAGTCCCCTTGACCCCATTTATCTTGTTTTACCGTTATATACAATATTTCCATCATATGCTGAACTATCAAATACACGTTATGTGCCACTGACGAAGCTCTCCCAACTGTCTTGCAATCTCTTTAGTTTTTCTTGTACCTCGTTTTTTTCTTTAAGTGCTTGTGCTGCGACCATTTCTGTCTTTTCCAGGGCTGACTGGAGTGTTTTGAGCTGGGTCTTGAGTCCTTCCTTTTCGCTTTCAGCGCGGACTATCTGGTCTTCCATCACCTTGACGACGTCGCTTATAACCCGTTCGGAGGTCTTTTTAAGTTCGCCCATCACGGATTTCCTTGACTCGGTAATGTCTTTTACCTTTAAGGCTGCAACAAGCAGGTCTCTCAGGAGGGCATCCTTTTCGCCCTCTTTCATGGCCTTTATCTTTTGTTCAATGTCGCTTTCAAGCATAGCTTACACCTCTTTTTACTTCATCTTAGGCGAAGACTTTGCGCCCTGTTCTGATTCAAATGCCATAATGGGCCTAAAACTAAATAGCAGGTTAAACAGGTTAGCCGGGAACATATCTAACCTCGAATTGTAAAACGTCACTGCCTTGTTGTAGTTGTTACGCATCTCCGCGATCCTTGTTTCGGTGTCGGAGAGTTCCTTCATCAACGCCTGGTAGGCATCGGAGGCCTTGAGGGCGGGATAGGCCTCTGCCACAGCCTGAAACTTTGAAAGCGCGGAGGCCATCTCAAGCTCTCTTGCGCTTGGGGCCCCTTGAGTCGCACCGGGCTTCCTGAGCGTCTCCTCGATGGACTTCACCGCTGACCTCACATCCGCGGTGTGCGTAAACACGTTCTTTTCATACCCCATGTACTCCTTGACGACCGCTATGAGGTTTGGTATGAGGTCGTTTCTGCGTTGCAACTGCACGTTGATCTGTGCATCCTCCATCTTTACCCTGTAGAGGTTGAGTGTAAAGGCGTTGTAATAGTATATGGCCGCCGATACTATTGCCATACCGAGGGCAAATATCGCCACCCTTATGGCGGCGGAATGTTTACTCCACAAGTGATGTCTGATCAGGGCAAGGGGGTTTATCCTCCTTGCGCGCACAACAGGAGTGGCCTCGATAAGGCCAAGCTCTTTGGCGTAGAGCTTTTTAATGATCCTGTTCATCTGGAGCCTTTCGCTCATTGAGGCACCGTTATGTAGATGAATTCACCTGACCTGAGCACGTCAAGCAGTATGCCCTTGTTGGGCCTTAGCTTGCTGGTTATCTCCATAAAGGCCGCCATGTCATCGACGTCCATCTTGTTGATACCCACGATGATATCGCCGCGCATCAGACCGGCCCTTGCGAGCGCCCCTTCGATGTCGGCGGCGAACACGCCATTTTTGACGTAAAACGCAAGCGGCTGCTTAAGCGGCTGAAACTCCGACCCCATCCAGGTAAACTCACGCACCTGGTTGATCTTGCGATCCGGCAGAAACGGCGGCTGTTGATCGGTCTTGACCCTTATCTTTATTGTTGACTTATTGCGCAAGACCTCGAAGTCAAACCTTGCACCTGTCTTTTTCGTGGTCAACGCCTGTTTGAACTCAACCGGCGTATTGACCCGCCTGCCATCTACCCTGAGTATGATGTCCCCTCTCTGCAGCCCTGCCGCCTCGGAGGTCGTGCGCGGATAGACCCTGTCTACCAGGACACCTGCCGGGTGGATCATGCCGTTGTTGTAGGCTATGACGTTGTCTACCGACTGGACGACCACGCCCAGGAAGGGTTCATCGTTGACGGCAGCCTGTGCTGTTTGTGGGCCTGCTGCCACCTGCTGGAACTGTCCCTGTTGAGCCATCGTTGCGGGCACATTTATTCCCGGTCCCATAGGCATATTGCCTGCGGCGCCGTTGTTGATGCACAACTGCGGGTGACACGTGACACACCTACCCCTGTATGGATGAGGCGGGGTTATGACCTGACCGTTGGGCATCTTGAAGCTGTTTCCGATCTGTCTGCCACTGCGCTGCCAGGCCACCAATGCCCCGGCGGCAACCGGCACCGTTGCGCCATTGAAGTCCACCACGCCGGCAACCAGCTCGGAGGCCTTGACGATCGGCACGGCAAAGGCTATGCCGCTAAATGTGCCCATTGGCGAATAGATGGCGGTATTGATGCCGATTATTTCGCCGTCGAGGTTGACCAGTGGGCCACCGCTGTTGCCCTTGTTGATGGAGGCGTCGGTCTGGAGCATCCCCTCGTATATGGCTCCGCCGATTGTTATTGTCCTGTTTCGGCTGCTGATGATGCCGTTTGTGATGGTCTGGTCAAAGCCGTAGGGGCTTCCCATTGCCAGGACGAAGTCGCCGGTTCTGACGTTGTTGGAGTCTCCCAGCAATGCGTATGGAAATGGTCCCGGCCCCTGCAGACGCAATAGCGCCAGGTCGCTTTCCTTATCGATGTTTACTATTTTCAATTGATAATCCCGCGCCCCGCCGTCAGCGTCGTACACGGTGGCCTTCATCGCCACAGCGCCGGAGACGACGTGGTAACTGCTCAGGACATATCCGCTTGGCTCTATGATGACCCCCGACCCAACCCTGGTGTAGTTGACCGTGGGTTCGCCGGCAATGAAGTTTGCGTTGTTATTGCTTAAATTATTGTTTATATCTGGGGCTTGCGCGTTCTGTGCCTGGCCAACGGCGACGTCTATGCCAACGAGGGCCGGTCTGACGGCATCTATGACCTCGTGATACGTCTTCTGGGATATCTTTGCCTTTGCCTGTGTTGCCCCGGCGGTGTTATAAAAGCCGGAGAGCTTCCCCTTTGCCATCTTTTTATAGTCGTCGTTGTCTATGAGTTGTCTGACTATACTGCCTTTCTGCCAGCTCTCATAGGTGGCCCATCCAAGGGTCAGCACGGCCATAATCACTATAGTCCAGATCCACGGCTTATAACTCTTAGGGCAGCTCTCAACCGGACGCTCTATGGTATCGCTGTTATCTTCTGTGTTGTAATCTTCCATAGCCTTCTCCTATCATAATCAATTATGCCACAGCCCTAGGTGTTTGTTTCATTAGTTTCATGATGGCCTGCCGTCTTATTGACGTTATTGTCCTTCATTTTAGCCGTGAGTCCCGTGTTTCTTATCCCTGCGAGTACCGCTATAAATCCGCCAAAGATCAGAAACAACGGCAATATCCCAACAAACACGTCCACTATGTACCACCAGTAGTTTGACAAACCCCACAACCCCAGGCATATTGCTATCAACCCAAAAACAATACTCAGCATATTACACTCCTTATGATTTTTTTATTTATCTCAGACACTTAATACCTCGACTTTTTTTCTTCTTTCTCCAGGGCCTTCTTGAAATACCTCACGGCCTCATCCCTGAGTCCCTTGCCCTCGTAGGCTAGGCCGATGCTCTGATACGCCCTGATAAAGCCGGGCTTAATAGATATTGTCTTTTCATAAGCCTCTATGGCCTTGTCGTGTTCCGACATGCTGTCATAGACCAGACCGAGCTTATAGTAGGCGTCCGCGTAACCGACGTTTAGTTCAATCGCCCTCTGTAGCGCCTCTATGGCCGTCTGCTTTTCATCGAGCATGAAGCTGGCAGACCCCAAGAGGTAGTATCCCTCCGATGAGGCAGTATCGAGCACGACGAGTTTCTTCAGCGACTCTGTGGCCTCGCTAGGCAGCCCGATATCCATGTACGTCTTGCCGAGTTTCAGCAGGGCCTCGACGTTATTGGGATCGGCCTTCAACACCTTTCTGTACGCCCTTATGGCGCCGTCAAAGTCGCCCTTTTCACGTTCCCTGTTGGCAATATCCATGTAAATAGTCCTTGTCTCTTCACTGGATATCTGAAATATCTTGTTATAATAGCAGATCATTGTATCCAAAAACTTCATTGAATTTATCTTTGTCACCTTCAACAACACCTGCAAGTCACTCGTGTCAAACTTCTCCATCATAACTACAATCAATCCTCCATCTTTTTTCACGGTTTTTTTCATTTATAATTGGGTATTGTCTTATAAAAGCAGCCTCCCCCAATATTTATAGCGTACCATTCAATTACACCGCCCACCCATTACGGGGTCAAGGGGACTGGTCCCCTTGCAGGGGGGTCTGAGGGGGGGCAGCGCCGCCCCCTTCTTCTTTGCCTTTTCTGCCTACAGTATTGCATGTCCTACCAGTACAGATATGAACCACGCAAAGAACATGATCTGTTGTGCGTGATAGAGGTTGGTATCTCTACCCTGCTCCTTTTGAGCCTTCTGGTACATCACAAAACCGACTGCTGCCATAAGTATCGTCAGTAACATGGCCAGTTGCAGTACCACGTTTCTCTCCTCGGCGCTGTGCCCGTGTATCGCCACAATCACTAACCCGAAGAAGTTCAGATACATGTGCAGGCCAAGGTACTTGTTAAAAAACGCCTCTACCTCTCTGGCGTCGTTGAAGAACGCCCGTGCGATCATCCTTGCCGGATAGTACACGTTTGCCGCTATCAGTACAACTAACGCTATATAACCAGTCAGTTCAAGCCCTATCATATGCCCCAAAACCTCCACTTGTTAATGGGTTGTGCCTTGACAAAGACCTCGTCGATCTCATCTATATTTAGGGTAATAGCCTTTTTTATCTGTTCTGCTATCTGGTGGACGCTTAACACGGTCTCTCTGCTTGCAACATCGATGATTACATCAACGGCGCACTTCTGCCCCATACACCGCGACCTTACTCTCTTTACGCCCTCAACGCCCTGTATCTTCATGCACAGCTCGACTATGTGTGTGATGACCTCCTTATCCATAGAGACGTCTATCAGGCCGTTTACGCCCTTGAGGAACATCTCCACGCTGATGTGAAAGACAAACAGGGCAACCACCGCCGCCGCTATCGTATCGGCCTGAGCGTAACCTATCTTTGTCCCGATCAATCCTGAGAGCACGGCTATCGAGGTCAGGCTGTCGGCCTTGCTCTCTGCGGCATCGGCCAGCAGCGCCGGGCTGTTGAGTTGTGTGCCGGCACACGTGTTTGATGAGTACATGAGGTAGCTAAATATCAGCGCCAGGATCGTGGCCGCTATTGCCGCGTTTTCTGGCACATGGTGAATACCGCTGTTAAAGCTGTGCAGGGCGTCTATAAATATCAGGGTAGCGCATATAAATATGAAGATGCTTGCCGATATTGTGCTGATGTACTCGATCTTGCCATGTCCAAAGGGATGTCCCTTGTCCCTTGGCTTGGACGATATCTTCAGGGCGATCAGGACAAACAGAGATGCTAACGCGTCGGCCACAGAGTGTATGCCATCGGCCACAAGCCCCTTGCTGCCGGTTAACATCCCCACGGCAAACTTAAAGATCGAAATGATCACGTTACCAACAAAGCTCAGACGCGGCGACCACTTACCGCACATCTCACACTCAGGATACTTCATAAAGTTATACCCTTATGCCCCCCTTATAATCCGGTTTCTGTCATGTCTATCAACTTTAAGAACGCTGGAGCCTTATTTGCCCCGTGGACGGCCTCGTAAAACTCCTCTTCCCTGAAGCCCGACAGGTGGGCAAACAGGTTAAACGGAAACATCCGGCAAAACACGTTGTATTCAAACAGTATCCTGTTGTAGTTATGCAGTTCGGCACTTACCCGTGTCCCTGCCTCCTGCATCGTCTCCATCAGAAACATATAGGGCCCCTTTGCCTTTATGTTGGGGTAGGACTCGGTTATGAGGTCGAGGTCTCTCGTAAGTCTTATAATCTCATCCTGGACCCTGTCCCTGGCCTGATTGGAGGCGTCTTGTTTTATCATCGCGTTAAGCGTGCTCAGGCGTTCAAAGACCTGTCCTTCTATCTCTATGTATCTCTTTGCCACTGCCATATTACCGTATACGATGTCATACCTGCGTTGTCTCTCAGCCTCTACCCTGCTGCGGGCTATGTGTACAAAGTGTTGCTTGTCTATGAGTCTGTTATAGACCAAGTCCCTCTCCGCCACCATCAGCGCAACGAGCGCTATTGGTATGATCACTAAAAAAAGCCTCTTCTTGCTCAATTGCCAACGCATACATCCAACGATATCGGGTCGTGCCACGTACTGAAGTACTTCCGTGCCTGGTTGCCCAACTTCATGGTTGACACGATGTTGATCGATGCCCCTAGCGGCACCCCCACAAGGGGCAGGAACTTGAACACCCTCCTTAGCAATCTCGGCAGCAACGCCGAGGCCACGCCCCCTGAGGCCTTTGCGACGCCGATCTTGAGGTAGTTTTCGGCCAGCTCGTCGATCAGCTTTCTGGTCACGCCGGCGGTTATGCCCTTTACGCACTGTGCCGACCCTGAAAACCCGAGGATCGCCAGGGTTATCGCACGCAGTTCGTCCTCGTCGAGGTTGACCTCGTAGGCCACGGATATGGCGTAACAGAGCTCCACCTGTAGCCTCAACAGTATGGCAATATCTGCCGTTGTTGCCAGGACAATCGAGCCGATCGTCCCCAGCCCGGGTATCGTCGCAAACGCCCCCGATACCCCGCCTACGCCTCCGGCCTTCAAGGCACTGTCGCGTATCAGCCTGCTCGATACCTTGTAGGCCACCAGCTTCCTGGGGCCCTCTGCGTATCTGCACTCATATTCGTAATCCTTCATGATGTCCTGAACCTCAGCCTTGATATTGGGCAGGTTAGTCCCAGTGACTATCAACAGCTTCTCCAACCAATCAAACTCTTTCATATCCTCACCTCTTGGGGAAGGGAAAGAAGGGGAGCGGCTCCGCCCTCCCCTCAGACCCCTCCTGCAAGGGGACCAGTCCCCTTGACCCCATTATATTCTATCCTGATCATTAATATCACGCTTGTTCTATATACCAAACCGCTATACATTATATGGTTCTATCGATAGGTTAATGCCGGCGATGTTGCCGACCTTCTTTTTTATGGTTTCCTCGACCTGTAAGCCGACCTTGTAGCCATCCTCGTAGTTGAGGTCTGGCTTGACCTTTATGGCCATGTTGACCCACACGCCTTTGCCGACCTTTCTTGCTATGGCCTGTGTTACCTGTTCTACTCCTGGGACTAACAGTGCCAGTTCTTCCATATGGTCGATGGTGCCTTGATTGATATTGGAGTCCATGACGCCATCCAGGGCGTCTTTGAGCATAACCACGCTTAATCTTATCAGGTCGATCGTCTCAATAACTGCCACTAGGGGGTCAAGGAAGTACCACCCGTAATGGGTACCCAGGATGGCCCCCGCGACCATAGCGGAGGATATGGCATCCGAGTGATTGTGCTCTGCGTTGGCCAGCATTGCCAGGGAGCCCCTCTTGTGTCCAACGCACTGGAGATACGACGCTATCTTGTAGTTTGCCACCACCGATATCAGCGCCGCCCAGAACGCTATAAACTTCGGCTGTGCGATATCGCCCTGGAAGGCTAACCACACGGACTTTATGGAGTGGACAAACAGAAACAGCGTGCCGACGATGATCAATATGCTGATGAGCAGTATGGCGACGAACTCTATCTTTTCGTGTCCGTAGGGGTGGTTGTCATCAGGTGGTTTTCCTGACACTATCACCACCACGTAGACCACCAGGGAGGTCATGAAGTCCTTAAAGGAATACAACGCGTCAACGAGTATTGATTT
This sequence comes from Nitrospirota bacterium, assembly GCA_015233725.1. Classification (GTDB taxonomy): domain Bacteria; phylum Nitrospirota; class Thermodesulfovibrionia; order Thermodesulfovibrionales; family Magnetobacteriaceae; genus Magnetobacterium. Next base: position 20,848 of record JADFXD010000049.1, read on the forward strand.
ACTGCCGCTAAATAATCCAATGACGGCCTTAAACAGCGCCAGCAGCAGGTTGGCAACGACCGCCACGAGGGTTGCCTTGCCTTCGCACTTATAGCACTCCTTGTAGACTATTTGCCCGGAGTCTATTTTATTGTGTGGCAGTTTGTGCATTTCCCTCTATCTCTGTGCGGCGGCTGTGCCCCCCACTGTATTGGCGGAGGCGTTGTGATCAACACGTCGCCGGCATCCTTTGCAAGTTGTCCGGTGTTGTTGCTGGGAGTCTTTGCCCCGCCACTGTAAGGAGCGATCCGAGCGATTTCGTGACACCTATCGCAGGGGCCGTAGTAGCCGTGGGGTCTTGTGGCGGTTGAGAGGATCATTGGGGCTCCCTCCATCTGTGCCACGCCCAGGGCGTTGTTGGCCACGACTTTTATATCTCCGTTTTTGCCACCCCTGTATACGGTCACGGTGGCCTGGTTTATTGTTGCGACCTGTCTGGTTGATTTCTCAAATGTCTTTAGGTCCTTGACCTTCAGGGCATTGATTGCGGTTATTACGTCCCCCGCCATGACGCCGGAGGCGGCTGCTGTTAGTGTGACCTCATCCACCAGCACGCCAACGACGTTATCGGGGATGCCGTTTGCCGCAGCCAGTTGAGGTGTCAGGGGGACGACCTCCAGGCCTACCCAGTGTCCCTCTTGGATGACCTTCTCTGTTGCGGTGTCTGGAAGGCTGTTGGTGAGGTCGTTAGCGAGATTGTTGGTCTTGGGGGCTAATTTCAGGTTTGGGGTCTGAGTGGGTTGTTGTTGCGCGTCATTGGCGCCAAAGAACTGAGCCCGAATGGGTATATTGTTTGTCAGATCGGGTTGGGTGTCAACGTTGGATGGTGGTTGCTGTGCCAGCGGGTCCTGGATGTTGTTGTTGTCATAGGGTTGGGCGTTGTTGAGCGGGTCTACAGCCTGTGGATTGTTCGCACCCGGCGCAAGCTGATCCGGCGGAATTTGGGCATTCAACTGCTGATTGTTGGAGCTCCTCGAATTAAAAAACCGCTTGCCTGCAACTAAGACGGCATCGGTAAAACTCACCTTAGGGCGAGTTCTATCTTTGTCCTTGATACCAAGCGCCTCGCCAACCGGCTGAGGTGGATTCAGATAGAATAGAAACACGATGGCCAACACCAGCCCAATGGTTATGTACCTTACTGCCCTAAAAAAGCCCTTCATCGCAATGCACCATTTATCCTTGTACTATTCATACTTGTCATAAGCCTTGTCATAACTTGTCTTTAGGGACTATGCCTCGTTTACGGACACAGGAGGCAGTCCAGCTTATTCATCGCCTTATTCTTGATCTTGTCTATCAGGTCGGGATTGCTCCTGTAGAGGATCTCATAGGTCAATGCGCTTACAAATACGCCCAGAAATACACCTATCATTATCTTTGACATGATTATTCTAATGCTCCTTCATGTTGTATTTGATCGTCTTGTGCGTGATATTCGCCTTGCACTTGATCGTCGTTGTTGTAGCTGTTATTGTAGCTATTGGGCGTCGGTTTGCTGATGACATCCTCGGCCACGGCCTCAACCGGCTCAACGGCAACGTCCTTGACGGCGGCTTCAGCCGGTTCTTTACCGCTCCAGGACGCTCCTGGTTCTTTGGCGCTCCAGGTCGCACCTGGTTCTTTACCGCTCCAGGTCGCACCTGGTGGATAGAGCCGCTGATTTCTGTCTTTCAAGAGCGCCTCTGTCTTGCCCTGGACGTCGTCAAATTCCTCAAGCAGCCTTGTAAGCTCCTCGTCTCTGGATACAAACGCGCCTTGGTCCAAATCCCTACACTCCGTAAGGCGTTTCCCTAACCGTAGCAAGATGTCCTTCTTCTTGCCGCGTAGGTCGCGGATATCATACGTGAGGATAACCCCCTTGGCGGAGGCCTTTGCTGCATCGCTTACCTTATCTATCAGATCAACCATGTAATCGCCCATGTGCGAAATCCTGTACCTTAAGCCCTTCTCCATATTAACCCTCCAACATGATAATGCTCAACGCTTTTTCAAGCTCAATTTCCCTTTAAAGACCCTGTTTCTTACACTATTAAAACTTAATATTGACAGAATAGTCAACAAAACCCCTACAAGCATACTGACAACAATGATCAAGCTCAGATTGAATTGAACCGGATTACCCACGAAAAACTTCACCGGCACCTGCACATAGTTCTGATCCAGAAAGACCGACACCAGAAAGAGAACCATCCCGATTAACAGTAACTTTTTAAGCAAAACCGTCTACTCCTTTCCACCAAATATCTCTGTCCTATCAAATATATCTCTGATATAAATCTCAAGGCCGGCCATCAGCTTAGATGTAATGATGCCATCCCCAGCCGCCGCGCAATGCCGGACGTATCTGGCATTGTCTATGACAAACACCTCGATGGACTTACGCTTAGGCTGGACAAGCCAAAACTCCGGGACACCATACTTCTCATAGACCTTGCGCTTTCTGATTGCGTCGTACCTGTAGCTCCCCTGCGATACAACCTCACACACCATATCTGGCACGCCGCGTATCCAGTCCTGGGCTATAGACATCCGTTCTTTCCTTATAAAAATTAAATCCGGTTGCAGCCTCTGCCGGTCTTCCTCCAGGATTACATCCAGGGGAGAGAAGAACAATTCACCTATTTCATGGTATTGCAGATATATGATAATCTTTGTGGCAATCTTTCTCAGTATGTCCTGATGCTCAAAAAACGGACTTGGCCCCACAATCTCCTCCCCGTCGATGATCTCAGTTAGATCGAAATCACCACACAGCGTTGTTGACTGGCCTTGTGTTACCGGCTGTCCTCGCGCTACCGACTGGCCCTGCATATCTGACTGCGTCATCTCATTTCCCGCGTATTTCGTCCCAGTACTCATCGGGCATGTCCTTACACAACATCATTGCCCCATTGGCCCCGGCAAACAGGGGGTCCTCTATCTTTGTCACCTTCCCGTAGCCGAGCGTCTCCCTCATGTAGTCCTCGATCTCCTTGCGCAACCCGATTATCTGACTGCCGCCACCGGCCAGGACGACGTTTTCCTTGAGGCTGTTCTGAAACTCGGGGTCAAAGTCGGCGATAAGCGCTCGTATACCCTCCACGATATCGGGCACTATCATCCTGCAGGCCTGCCGCAGCTCATCGGTCACGTCGCGCTTTTCGGGCTTACCGCGGACGGGCACCTCTATAAATGCCCTCTCCCCCTGTGAGGAGATAAACGCATTTTCTTCCTTAAACTTCTTGACCATATTGATGGTCAGATTGACGTCCTTGTACTTCGTAGTAATCAGGTCGTAAAAGACCTGGTCCACGTAATCCCCGGCCTTAAAGGTGGTTATCTGGTCCTCATCCGAGGGGAGCGTGCCGTGCATCCTGCACAGGTCAACCGTACCGGCGCCTATGTCGATTATCAGCGCGTTTGAAAGCAGGTTCAACCCGTAGGCCACAGTAAAGGGTTCCGATGATATCATCACGCCATCGAGGATCCCCCGTGCCACATCAAGTAAGGCCTTCCTGTTCTTCCTGCTTGCCAGGGCTGGGGCCCCAATGACACCTCTAACGATGTAGTCAACACCCTCTCTCATGTCGCCATCCCTGGCCAGGTCAACGAGGTGCTGAAGCAGCGCCTTGGCGATATAGAGGGCGTTCTTATACTCCTTTGACTCCACGTTTGTATCGGCATACTTGATCATCCCCTTATCGAATGGCCTGAAGAGGTTTAACGCCATCCGGTGCCTGAGGGCCTCATCTCCAAAGATAATGTCCCTGCCAAACATCTTCCGTGATACAGCGTCTTTCGGAAACCCCACGTAACTTGGCACAAACGTCCGCACCCCGTTATCGCACGCTATAACGCTCCTTGATGTCCCCAGGTCTATGCCAATATTAAGTACCTTCGCTCTTGTCATTATCGTTATTCTCCGTTATCTTTGAGATAGACATAATTTACTTGTAGCATAGCATAATTATGTCTCTTCCCTCAACATGATATTATCCTGGAGAACCCCTCTTAGCAGGGTCTTTTTATATTCGTCAACCTCTTTCTTGATAATCGTCATCGTATCGTTTGAAACCACAATGCCGTGTCTTTCTATATTAGCGAGCCGCTCCTCTATCTTTCGTACCCTCTCCTGGATGGCCATTAATCTCTCATCTCGCTCAACTTTTTTCTTACAAAGAGGCCTGAGATTCTTAAACCACTGACCTGTATGCACAAAAGGGCCGGCAACATAACCAAGCGAATGCCCTATTATATCCATCCCGAGCCTCACATAACTGTATGACACTAAACCGGTATACTCAACCGAGGCAACCGAATAAAGCCACGTCTCGCTCAACACTTCTTTTCCAGATGACACAATATCCTTAGGAGTCATTTTCGCCTTAAACCTCCAAAAATTATCTCTCGCTATATCTTTATAGTTCCTACTATCTATACACACGGTAAAAGTAAGTATAAACGGGCTATAAATCCAAAGTCAAGAAAAAAATTTTTCGACAAAAAATTTCTTGCAAAAAACTTGAACATTAAGTTATACTTATAAATATGTAATGATTTAATAATGATTTAATAATGATTTAATAATGATTTAATAATGATTTAA
>JADFXD010000002.1 GCA_015233725.1 Nitrospirota bacterium
CTTTTATAGATATTTTATCTATTTTACAAAAATCAGTGTGTTTAATGAAATCAAATTTCATATCAATTTAACTAAATTTGCAAATCTACCCCCCTCTTTTTGTATTGCAAGCGATCAAAACGCGCTATATTATTACACATTATACAACCTATTGTCTACCATGTATCTCATGTTGTGTCGTTGTAGGGGTATAATATTCCACGATTCCACAATGCACCAAGAGACTGAAGAGAGGCTTAAAGCCACTGCTTCTGTAGCGAATAAAAAGAAACCGACCCATTTAAGGGTGGTTAAGTAGACGTATAGTCGAACCCCAAGTTTGTAAAATCTGTATGGATATGATAGGATTTATAGAGATGAGAGAAAAATGTATAGACAATGCTGTAAAAGGAGATGACGCATGAAGGGTATACAGTACATGACAGACGATAATGGTGACAGAACAGCCGTTGTAATAGACCTTAAGCAATATGGCAATGTGTGGGAAGATTTCTATGACAACCTCATAGCATTTGAGCGTAAGGACGAACCGAGGGAAACCATTGAAGTGGTTAAGAAGAGGCTTATGCAAAAGGGAAAACTCCTTGGGTAATTACTCAATCACCTTTTCACGTTCATATAACAAGTAACTTGAAGCCTTTAATGAACATCTCGTCTCAAATATCTTCCGCAAGAAGGATATAATCATAGCATGAAGACTGCATACAAGGACATTCTCCCTTACATCACCAAGGATGGCTCGGAGATTAGGGAGTTATTGCACCCATGGCATCACGGTAACATGGGTTTGAGTGTAGCCGAGGCCATTGTCCATCCAGGTTGTTCGACCGCTCTGCACAGGCACATTGTTGCCGAGGAGGTCTATCACGTCACGGAGGGGAGGGGGATAATGACCCTAGACAGCGAGCACATCTCTATTGAGGTAGGCGATACGGTCTACATAAGGGCAGGAACTCTGCACAGTGTCAAAAACACCCAAAACACACCCTTAAGAATTCTCTGTCTCTGCCACCCTTCCTACAGTCACGAAGATACAGAAATCCTATAGTCAACATTCATCAATAGCAGACATATGCGGCATACAAGGGAACCTCGGTGACTGTTTACCCCTAAATCAACACTTAGGTTCCCCAAAAAAAACCAGTGTGTCCCCCTCAACAAAATCATCGCATCTACACGTTTCTCTAAATGCTACCCGTAGCATAAACGCACTCGTATGTTGGCTGGAATTGGCTGTAGAGAGTTTGGCACGGGCACCATTTTGGGCACCATGGCTGTTTTTCGATGGTCTGATGCACTCCATCCATCTCTGTAAACCGTTGATTTTAGAGGTAATGCGAGGGAGGGGAGTTGAACCCCTACGGGTTGCCCCACTGGATCCTAAGTCCAGCGCGTCTGCCAGTTCCGCCACTCTCGCATATACTTAAATTTAGCATAAAACCTCATTGAGTGTCAATCACGCGAATTGCCTCATCTAAAATATAGACAGGAGGAAAATTTTTATGCACCCCTATTGCCATTTCTTCTGTATAATTTGTTAGCAGTATGTTATAATAAAGTCAAAAGCTATAAGGAGGTATGCGTTGAAAGAAGGAATACACCCAATTTATAAGGAGTCGAAGGTGAACTGTGCATGTGGAGAGATGTTTACGACCAAGTCGGTCAGGCCGGTCATATCGGTTGACGTATGCTCGAAGTGTCATCCATTCTACACGGGTAAGCAGAAGATCGTGGATGCAGAGGGCAGGGTTGAGAAGTTTAAGAGAAAATACGCAAATGTCAAGTCAAAGTAAGAGAGGATAAGAAGGTCAATGAACCCCATGCAAGTAGGTGGACAGGCAGTGATAGAGGGCGTGATGATGAAGTCCAGGGACCTGTGGTCTGTGGCGGTGAGGGATAGAAATGGTGTCATCCACGTCAAGAGCGAACGCCTCACCCCGCTTCCAAAGGCGCTTAAGCTGCCGCTGATACGGGGGGTTGTCGCCCTGTTTCAGTCTATCGCGCTGGGCATAAAGGCCCTTGACTATTCGGCCACAAAGGCCTATGAGGAGGAAGGTGAAAAACCCCTTAGCCCAACCACTATGGGGGCGACCATAGGGTTGTCGCTGCTATTGGGGGTTGGGTTGTTTATCTTCTTGCCCCTGTATATAACCAAGCTGATAGGTCTGATATTTCCGATTGTGGCCGAGAGCTCGCTGATGTTTAACATGGTTGATGGGGTGATAAGGGTATTGTTTTTCCTGGCATACGTGATTGCCGTTGGGTTGTGGAAGGAGATGAGGCGGGTCTTTGAGTATCATGGGGCAGAACACAAGGTTATCTTTGCCTATGAGGCCGGAGGCGACATGGTAATGGATAAAATACGCCGATTTAGCACTCACCATCCACGGTGTGGGACGAGCTTTCTGTTTATTGTCATGGTCTTAAGTATGCTTGTCTTTTCGATAATCCCCAAGGAATGGGCGTTTTACATGAAGTTTGGATCAAGGATTGTCCTGATCCCATTGATAGCCGGCACGTCCTATGAGATATTGAAGCTCTCGGCAAGGTTGAGCGATAACCCTCTGGTACGTTTCCTGATCAAGCCTGGGTTGATGCTCCAGTACATAACGACCAAAGAACCGGACGAGGGACAGATAGAGGTCGCCCTTAAGGCATTAATGGAGGTAGTTTCAACGGAGAGTAGTGAGAAATGATAGATAAACTCAAGACCATAGAAGATAAATACAACGAGATTACACTGAAGCTCTCCGACCCAAATATTGTAAACTCGCAGAAGGACTTCCTCCGCTACTCAAAGGAGAGCAGCGAGTTGCAACCCCTCATTGCCAAGATCAAGCAATACAAGAAGATGCTCGACGACATGGAAGAGGCCGAGGACATTATCAAGGCCACAACCGATGTCGACCTCAGAGAGCTTGCGCGTGAGGAATTCGAGGAGCTCAAAGGTAAGAGACCTATCATCGAGGATAACCTCAAGGCCATGCTTATCCCCAAGGACCCACGGGATGAAAGAAACGTGGTCATAGAGATACGAGCCGGTACGGGCGGGGATGAGGCAGCCCTGTTTGTCACCGACCTGTTCAGGATGTACACGCGCTATGCCGAGCTCAGACACTGGAAGGTCGACGTCATAGACTCCAATCCCACCGGCATAGGAGGACTCAAGGAGATAGTGGCCTCAATTATGGGCAGAGGCGCCTACAGCCGCCTCAAGTACGAAAGCGGCGTCCACAGGGTCCAGCGCGTGCCCTTAACCGAGGCCTCCGGGAGGATCCACACATCGGCCTCCACCGTTGCCGTCTTGCCGGAGGCCGAAGAGCTCGATCTCAAGATAGACGAAAAGGACCTGCGCGTCGACACCTTCTGCTCCTCCGGGCCCGGGGGACAGGGCGTTAACACCACGTACTCGGCCATAAGGATCGTGCACATCCCCACGGGTGTGACCGTCCAGTGTCAGGACGAGCGCTCACAGTTGAAAAACAAGATCAAGGCCATGAAGGTACTACGCTCCAGGCTCTACGACCTGGAGATAGAAAAGGCCGAAAGACAACGTGCCGATTCTCGCAAGTCACAGGTTGGCTCCGGCGACCGAAGCGAACGGATCAGGACGTACAACTTCCCCCAAAACCGCGTGACAGACCATCGGGTTGGTCTGACCCTGCACAAGCTCTCACTGGTGCTCGAGGGCGACATGGATGAGATCATTGACACGCTAAGTACACACTTTGAGGCCAAGAAACTCCAGGAGATGTCTATATAGACACCACACCCCACCAGCATACGCTACATCAGGGTAAATGCTGCACCTGAGACTCTCAAACGTACCCACCACAAAGGAGCTGCCAAGGGAGCTAAGGGTAGCCATTGAGGCATTAAACGAGGGCAAGGTCATCGCCTATCCCACGGAGACCTTCTATGCCCTGGGTGTGCGTTATGACAACAACGACGCCCTCAAGCGACTCAGCGACCTAAAGGGCAGACCAGGGCACAAACCCTTTCCACTGATAATTGGCGATCAACGCCAGCTCGATACACTTGCAATAAACGTAATTGCATTGCAGCGGCAACTGATGCTAAACCACTGGCCAGGCCCACTAACGATCCTCTTTGAGGCTGCAGGTGGACTATCCCCCTATATAGTTGGCACAAACAACAAGGTTGCCATAAGGCTGCCGGCTGAGTCCTTTGCCTTGACGCTTGCCCGTGCTGCTACCTTTGCCATCACCGCCACCAGCGCCAATCCATCCAGTATGCCACCGTCATCAAGGGCATCGGAGGTGCTGTCGTACTTTGGCTCAGAGATAGACGTCCTCATAGATGGCGGTAATACCAGCGGCGGTCTGCCCTCCACGCTCGTTGACGTCACAGGCGGGGTGATCAGCGTCCTGCGTCAGGGGAGGGTCTACCTGGCATGAGGGTCTACTTGGCGTAGGAGTACAGCGCCAGCTCCCTGATCTTCTGGTCGGCATTCCTGAGACGATCGCTAAAGACGTAGGCCAGCTTCTTAAAGAGCTTCAACGTGACGATATCATCATAGCCATCCATGAGCTTGCTGTCCAGCTCAAACAGCAACAAGCCATCATCGGCCTTGGCCCTTGCCGAACGGGTGGTGTTTTCCACTATTGCCATTTCCCCAAAACACGCCCCCCTCTCAAGCCTTGCCAGTACCTCCTCGTTGTCGTTATCCAGCACCTTGAGGATCGATAGGCTGCCCTCAATTATAACGTAGAATCTGTCCCCTGGCTGTCCCTCGTCAAATATGATTTCGCCCTTCCTGTACTTCCTGCACTTGGTCATCTTCAGGAGCTTCAGGACCTCCTCATCGTTCATGAAGGAAAAAAAGTCCAGTTGCCGTATCTTGGTAAACGTATCGGTGACCTGTGTCTGAACACTCCTGATGGCGTCATTAATGCCTTTGACCAGGTCGTTTATCTGAAACGGATACCTTACAATAGAATTAATGCCTTCCTTGTACAACTGCTTGAGTTCGGTTACGTCTATCTCCTTTGTAGCCAGGAGGACTATCTTCAGGCGTGCAAGCTCCTGGTGGCTCCTTATAGCCGTCAGGAGATTTCCACCCTCCCCTTTAAGATTGGAGTAGTCGCTGATCAAGACATCTCCCTTGTCTCTAAGCAGCGCACCCAGGGCGGTAGACGTGTTGTTTACCGCGTGGATGCTCGTAAATCCCAAATAAGACAGACCTCCCCTCGTTATATCCGATACCGCCAGCTCACTAATAGAAATAAATATCTTCAACCCTCTATCCATTTTATATACACCTCTCTTTTATTTATCCTATCATAGCATCTTTCCTGCGTTTTTTTCCAATGTATCAGGATGAGGCTGAGTGCATCCTCACCCCTGAACCACCTGCGGCATACCATACAAAAAAATTTTTACGAAACAGGAAAATTTTTCCTTGACAATAATTGAAAACTTTGGCTAATATACTTGTGCGGTTTTATGTGTAAATATAGAACAAATCTTCTTTATAGAAAATAGGGAGGTACTATGAGAATAGTCTTGCTCGGAGCCCCAGGCGCAGGTAAGGGGACACAGGCAAAGAAACTGATCGACAAGTACGGGATACCACAGATATCCACAGGAGATATACTCAGAAAGGCCGTCGCCGACGCAACTCCGCTAGGCAAAGAGGCCAAGGGCTACATGGACAGAGGCGAACTGGTAGCAGATAGCGTAGTGATAGGCATGGTCAAGGAACGTCTGACTCAGAGTGATTGTAAGAAGGGATTTATCTTAGATGGCTTTCCAAGAAACACTGCCCAGGCCGAGACCCTGGACCAGACCCTTGTCACCGTGGGGATGCCCCTGGAAGTGGCATTGAGCGTCGATGTGGACTTCGACGTCCTGCTCAAGAGGCTCACGGGTAGACGCACCTGTAAGGGATGCGGTCAGATGTACAACATATACTTCTCAAGACCCGCCAAAGAGGGCAACTGCGACAAATGCTCCGGTGAGCTATACCAGAGAGACGACGACAAGGAAGAGACCATTAAAAAGAGACTTGAGGTCTATCACTCCCAGACAGAGCCACTGATAGACTATTACGGGAAAAAGGGAATCTTAAAGAGGGTCGAGGGAACCGGCGACATAGACGAAATCTTCAAGAAGATATGTTCCATATTAACATCGTAAATTTTTTAAGGACATAAAAAAAATCATTAGGAGGAAGTTTAGAAATGGCATTAGTTAAGCCGCACGGAAAGGACAAGGTGTTAAAGCCTCTTTTATTGACAGGGGCCGCACTACAAGAGGAAAAGAAGAAGGCCAGTACACTCACGCAGGTCAAGATAACCTCCAGGGAAGTGGGAGACATTATAATGCTCGGCATTGGCGGGTTTACACCTTTGGATGGCTTCATGGGTTATGATGACTGGAAGGGCATTTGCGATTCCTACAAGATGGCCGATGGTACGTTCTGGCCAATACCTATCACACTTTCAACGTCGAAGGCGCAGGCCGATGGTATGAAGACAGGGCAAGAGATAGCACTCGTCGATGAGGAAAGCGGCGAGATAATGGGCACAATGACCGTTAAGGAAAAATACTCCATTGATAAGGTACACGAGTGCAAGAGCGTGTTCAGGACGGATGACAAGGCACATCCTGGCGTTGCGCTGGTGATGTCCCAGGGTGATGTCAACATCGCCGGCCCCGTAAAGGTGATCAGCCAGGGGACCTTCCCCACCGAGTACGCGGGTATCTATCTGACCCCGGCAGAGACACGCAAGATGTTCGAGGACAAGGGCTGGAGCAGGGTAGCGGCCTTCCAGACGAGAAACCCCATGCACCGCTCACACGAGTTCCTGGCAAAGATAGCCATCGAGATATGCGACGGCCTCTTGATACACCAACTGTTGGGTAAACTCAAGCCCGGCGATATACCCGCCCCCGTGCGCAAGGACTGCATCAACGTCCTGATAGATAACTACTTAGTAAAAGATACCTGCATCCAGGCCGGTTATCCGCTGGATATGAGATATGCCGGGCCCAGGGAGGCGTTGTTACACGCCCTGTTCAGGCAAAACTACGGTTGCAGCGACCTCATCGTCGGACGCGACCACGCCGGCGTGGGCGACTATTACGGCCCATTTGACGCCCAACACATCTTTAAAGAGATCCCAGCCGATGCCCTCGAGACAAAGCCAATGAATATAGACTGGACGTTTTACTGCCACAAGTGCGACGGCATGGCATCAATGAAGACCTGCCCGCACGGTAAGGCAGACAGGCTGATGTTAAGCGGCACGGCGTTAAGAAAGATGCTCTCCGAGAATACGGACGTCCCGGATCACTTCAGCCGCCCGGAGGTATTGGAGGTACTCAAGAAATACTACGCCGGTCTGACAGAAAAGACCGAAATCAAACTGCACAGAGCCGCTACAGGCGGATAGTATAGAGAAGCTGAAAGGGGTGAGGGGGATATTCCCCACCCCCTTTTCTACTAAAGAAGGATAGAAGGGTTTGTTTTATTTATATACTGGCTTTTTAAGCCATGATGTTTAGTTTAAAAGGAGGTTTTTGTATGCCTAGTTTTGTAATGACTGAGAAGTGTGACGGTTGCAAGGGACAAGAGAGAACGGCATGTATGTATATATGCCCCAATGACTTGATGAAACTTGACCGTGATAGGATGAAGGCTTTTAATCAGGAGACCGAGCAGTGCTGGGAGTGCTATAACTGTGTAAAGATATGCCCGCAGCAGGCGATAGAGGTAAGGGGTTATCAGGACTTCATCCCACTAGGTGGAAATGTAATACCGATGAGGGGTTCAGACTCGATCATGTGGACCGTAAAGTTCCGCAACGGATCGCTAAAGAGGTTTAAATTCCCCATCAGAACAACGGCCGAGGGTTCGGTAGACCCGTACAAGGGTAAGCCAGAGCCTGATTTTAGCACAATTAAGAAACCTGGTTTCTTCAATTTGGCTCAGGTAAAGACAATTAAATAAATTAAGAAGGAGGAGATAAAGATGGAATTAGAAACTTGTACGTTTTCGTACTGCCAAAGGCCGGAGATGGTCGAGATCGAGACCGATATACTGCTGATCGGCGGCGGAATGGCCAACTGTGGAGCAGCCTTTGAGGCAGCCCGCTGGGCCACACCAAAGGGCCTAAAGGTAACCCTCGTTGACAAGGCCGCTATGGACAGAAGCGGTGCCGTTGCAATGGGACTCTCAGCTATCAACACATACATGGGAGAGAACGACCCAGCCAACTACGTAAAATACGTAAAGGGCGACCTTATGGGCATAATCAGAGAGGACCTGGTATATGACGTAGGTAGACACGTCGATGACTCCGTACATCTGTTTGAAGAGTGGGGTCTCCCCGTGTGGAAGCGCGCCGATGACGGACACACAATGGACGGCGCACAGCCTGCCAAGAAACTCTCCGAGGGCGGTAAGCCAGTAAGAAGCGGTAAGTGGCAGATAATGATAAACGGCGAGTCCTACAAGGTCATCGTAGCAGAGGCCGCCAAGAAGGCGCTCGAATACAACAGACAGGGCACAGGCGTAGCACAGAACCTGTTTGAAAGAGTATTTATAGTTAAGCTATTACCGGATCCCAAGGACGCCAACAGGGTAGCAGCAGCCGTTGGATTTAGCGTCAGAGAGAACAAGGCATATATATTCAAGGCAAAGTGCATGCTCCTTGCCGCCGGTGGTGCAGTTAACTGCTTCAGACCGCGTTCAGTGGCAGAAGGACAGGGCAGGGCATGGTATCCAGTATGGAACGCCGGCTCAACCTACGCAATGGCAGCACAACTGGGCGCAGAACTCGTCCTGATGGAGAACAGGTTCGTACCTGCAAGGTTTAAGGACGGATACGGCCCGGTTGGCGCATGGTTCTTGTTCTTTAAGGCAAAGGCCACCAACGCCCTGGGCGAGGACTACTGCGTAACCCACTTTGAGGCAACAAAGGCCAAGTACGGCAAGTACGCAGACGACCCCCACAAGCTCGGCACCGCCATCAGAAACCACATGATGATGCTCGATATGAAGGCCGGTAAGGGCCCGATCCTCATGAACACCCACCATGCAATGGCAGAGCTGGCAAAGACCATGGACGCCAAGCAGATCAAGCACCTTGAGGCCGAGGCATGGGAAGACTTCCTCGATATGTGTATCGGACAGGCCGGTGTATGGGCTGGATGTAATATAGACCCAAGCAAGACACCATCAGAGATCATGCCCACAGAGCCATACTTGTTAGGCTCACACGCAGGCTGCGCCGGCATATGGGTAAGCGGACCGGACGACCTGGGCGCACCAAAAGAATGGAGCTGGGGTTACAACAGGATGTCTACCGTCACGGGGCTATTCACCGCCGGTGATGGCGTAGGCGCCTCAGGACACAAGTTCTCCTCCGGCTCACACGCCGAGGGTAGGATCGCGGCCAAGGCAATGGTAGCCTTCTGCCTCGATAACGCAAGCTACAAACCTACACTCTCAAAGTCAGTAGACGAGCTGGCCGGCGAAATCTACCTGCCCTTTGAGATATACGAAAAGTACAAAAACTACAGCACAGACCCTGCAACCAACCCCTACTATATCAGACCAAAGATGCTTCAGGCCAGACTCCAGAAGATCATGGACGAGTACGTAGGCGGAATATCCACCTGGTACATGACCAGTAAGACGATGCTCGAAAAGGGCCTCGAACAACTGGTTCTGCTCAAGGAAGACTCACTCAAGATGGCCGCGGCTGACCTGCACGAGCTAATGAGATGCTGGGAAAACTACCACAGAATATGGGCCGGTGAGTCACACGCAAGGCACATACTCTTCAGGGAAGACTCCAGATACCCAGGTTACTACTACAGGGGAGACTTCGACCTCGTAGACGATACAAACTGGAAGTGCTTTACCATTTCCAAGTTCAACAACAAGACACAGCAGTGGGAGCTCTCAAAGAGAGATTATGTACAGCTGATCCCTGACTAAGAGAAACGCTGAATAGGGTTATATAGATGCGGTAGAGTGGGTCATTGCCATGACAAGAGGGGGCCATCCGGGAAACAACCCCTCCGGAGGGATACCCTCAATAGTGGCAACGGCCCCTACCGCATCTGCCACTATTTACTGTTTTAAGGAAACGCGGAGGATTATTATGTCAGATAAAAAAAGTATCTTGGTGATAGGTGGAGGCATAAGCGGGCTTACCACAGCAATAGAGGCTGCCGAGGCAGGTTACAACACAATTATAGTGGAAAGAAACCCATATCTTGGTGGACGTGTAGCACAGTTAAACCGTTATTTTCCAAAACTATGTCCGCCTTACTGCGGATTAGAAATAAATTTCAAGAGAATAAGACAAAACCCCAATATAAAGTTTTATACCATGGCAGAGGTTGACAACGTAAGCGGCACAGAGGGAAACTTCTCCGTTTCCCTAAAACTCAACCCACGCTTTGTCAACGCCAAGTGCACGGGGTGTAACAAGTGCGTAGAGGTCTGCCCCGTAGAAAGACCTAATAGTTTCAACTTCGGGATGGATAAGACAAAGGCTATCTATAGACCCCACGAGATGTCCTTCCCTGTGAAATACGTAATCGATTCAACTGTTTGCCCCGGTACGCAGTGCAGTAAGTGCGTCGCGGCATGCAAGTATAATGCCATAGATTTGAACATGAAGCCCGAGACCCTGCAGCTTAATGTAGGCAGCATAGTCTATGCAACGGGTTGGAACCCCTATGACGCCACAAAGATGGATAACCTGGGATATGGAAAGGTCAAAAACGTCATAACCAACATGATGATGGAGAGAATGGCCGCCCCCAATGGCCCAACCAAGGGCAAGATATTAAGACCCTCGGACTCCAAGGCCGTTAAATCGGTCGCCTTCGTCCAGTGCGCCGGCTCCAGAGACGAAAACCACATGGCACACTGCTCCTCAATCTGCTGCATGGCAACCCTGAAACAGGCAACCTATCTCAGGGAAAGAGACCCCGAAATCAAGGCCGTCATGTACTACATAGACGTCAGGGCACCTGGAAAATATGAGGACTTCCTCAAAAAAATACAGGCCGATAATACAGTGGAGATGATCAAGGGTAAAGTGGCAAAGATAGAACAAGACAGCGCAACCGAAGACCCCATCCTCACCGTAGAGGACGTCCTCGGTGGAAAGAAGATCACACAGCAGGTGGATATGGTAGTGCTGGCCACCGGCATGGAACCATCAATAAAGGGCAAGGGCATAGGTGTAAAGCTCGATGACAATGGCTTTGTCATAGGCGACGGACAAGGGGCCGGCGTGTATGGAGCCGGAGTGGCCAAAAATCCCAATGACGTAATGACGTCCCTACAGGATGCTACCGCAATGGCGCTAAAAGGCATCCAGTCAATAGCGAGGAGGTAGAGACTATGGCTGATAATTCAAAGATAGGTGTATATATATGCACGGACTGTGGCATCGGTGAGAGCTTAAGCATTGAAGGCCTCGAAAAGGTGGCCAAGAGTGAACTGCACGTGCCTGTGTGTAAATCCCATCCATTTCTGTGCAGCGACGATGGGGTACAGGTAATACGCGACGATATAAACAAGGAAGGCGTCAACAAGATAGTCATAGCCGCCTGCTCGGCAAGGGTCAACACCGACATGTTTGACTTCGACCAATCACTGTATGTGACAGAGCGGGTAAATATCAGAGAGCATGTCGCATGGACCCAACCGCCAAACACCGAACCAACGCAGGCCATTGCCAACGATAACCTGCGCATGGGCGTAATGCGCATCAGTAAGTCAGAGGCCCCCGTCCCTAATACCACAGACGTGGAGCGCACTATCCTGGTCGTCGGAGGCGGTAACGCCGGTTTAACGGCGGCCATTGAGGCAGCATCAGCCGGCTATAAGGCTGTTATCGTAGAAAAAGCCTCATCGTTGGGCGGCTGGGCAAAGAAAAACTACAAGGGCTACCCCGTAAAACCACCTTTTAACGAACTCCTAGCCCCCTCAATAGACAGCAAGGTAAAGGCAGTTGAGGGCAATCCTGCCATAAAGGTCTATCTAAACTCAAAGATATTGCAGATAGCGGGCGAACCTGGCATGTTCGATGTCAAGATCGATAATGCCAAAGGAGAGTCATCATCAGAAGAGACCTTCAGGGTCGGCGCCGTCATTATGGCCACGGGATGGAAACCCTACGACGCCTCACAACTTTCGGCATTCTATGGCTACGGCAGATACAAAAACGTCGTTACCAACGTGGAGATGGAGGCCATCGCCCTCAAGGGTAAGATCGCAAGACCCTCCGACGGCAAACCAGCCAAGAGTGTGGTCTTCCTCCAGTGTGCCGGCCAGAGGGATGAAAACCACATCCCCTACTGCTCTGTCGTCTGCTGTAACGTCTCCCTCAAGCAGGCCAAGTACGTCAGAGAGTCCAACGCCGATGCCGGCGCCTACATCATATACAAGGATATGAGGACCCCCGGGATATATGAGAACTTCTACAAGGCCACCCAGGACGACCCCGGCATATTCCTGGCCAAGGGCGAGGTGCGCGCCATAGAAGAAGCCCCCGACGGCAGCCTGCTGGTCGATATTGATAATCAGTTGCTGGGCAAGGACATGCGCATACAGGCAGACATCGTCGTGCTTGCCACTGGCATGGTCTCAAACATGCTCCCCGATGGAATGGCCGTAAACGCCGTCACCCCAGAGTACGTGGGAGAGCTCATCACTAAAAAGACACAGGATGGCGATATACAGGAGCTTAACATATTCCCGTGGACCCTGAACCTGAAATACAGACAAGGCCCCGAGATGCCGCACCTCAAGTATGGCTTCCCCGACTCGCACTTCATATGCTTCCCGTATGAGACACGACGCACGGGTATATACGCAGCCGGCGCAGTGAGACATCCGATGGACGGCCTGCAGTCAACCACCGATGCCACGGGAGCAGCTCTCAAGGCCATCCAGTGCATAGAACTGACGGCCCAGGGCAAGGCGGTACATCCACGGGCAGGCGATACCAGCTTCCCCGAGTTCCGCCTGGAGAGCTGTACGCAGTGTCGCCGATGCACGGTTGAGTGTCCCTTCGGTGTCCTCGATGAGGATGAGAAGGGGACGCCGCAGGCACATCCATATCGCTGCCGCCGTTGTGGAACCTGTATGGGGGCGTGTCCACAGAGGATCATATCGTTTAGTAACTACAGCGTTGATATGATATCGGCGATGCTCAAATCACTCGATGTGCCCTCAGAGGGGGAAGAGCCATTTGTCGTGGCGCTCATCTGTGAAAACGACGCATATCCAGCCCTCGATATGGCCGGTATCAACAGGATGAATCTCAACCCCAATTACCGATTCATATCCCTGAGATGTCTTGGCGGTACGAACCTCGTCTGGGTAACGGACGCCCTGTCGCGCGGGATCGACGGCCTGATGCTCATCGGCTGCAAGTATGGCGAAAACTACCAGTGTCACTTCATAAAGGGCTCTCAGATGGCCAGCGAACGCCTGAGCAAGGTTCAGGAGACCCTCGGCAGGTTGAACCTCGAGGCAGAGAGGGTAGAACAGGTACAGTTAGCCATCAACGAGTGGGATCAGTTGCCCAGGATACTTGAAGATTTCTCGGAAAAACTGAAAGGGTTTGGACCAAATCCTTTTAAGGGCTTCTAATTTTAAATAAACCAGGAGGTTATTATGGGTGATGGGACAACAGTAGTTACGCCCGATGTGGGATTTGTAAGGAGCCTGCAGGAGGCGGGTGCCGACACACTAAAGAGGTGCTATCAGTGCGCAACGTGCTCGGTGGTATGTGAACTGACGCCTAAGGATAATCCCTTTCCCCGGAAAGAGATGGTCATGGCTCAATGGGGAATGAAGGATGAACTTGCCAAAGACCCCGACGTCTGGCTCTGTCACAACTGCAACGACTGTACAAAATACTGTCCGCGCGGGGCACGTCCCGGGGACGTGTTGTCGGTGCTGAGAAAGACCGCCGTAGCAGAAAACGCCTTTCCACGCTTTATGGGCACGATAGTGGGAAATCCAGGCCTCATAATCCTGGCGCTGGCCTTTCCGGTTATCCTGTTTGGGATATTTATAGCAATTCGCATGGGTTCAGGTCAGCCGCTATTTCCTGAAGGGCAGGTGGTGTTTAGCAAGTTCTTCCCGATCCACTATATAGACCCAATATTTATCACGACGGCAACGTTGGTGATGCTCTCCTTTGTTGTCAGTGTAAGTCGGTTCTGGTGCAGGTTAAACGTGCAGCCCTACAAGCTGTTGGCCTATGGTCAGTTTATGCCGAGCCTTATCGCGACGATCAAGGAGATATTCCTTCACACGAAGTTCCAGAAGTGTGACGCCAATAACGAGAGGACGTTGACTCACAGGCTTGTGTTCTTTGGGTTTATCGGGTTGTTCATAACGACCAACTGGGGGGTATTTAACATATATGTCCTGGGCTGGGACTCTCCGTACTCGCTGACTGACCCTAGGATACTGGCATTGTTTCATGGATCGAAGGAGCTTGTGTTTCTTTTCTATCTGGCCTTTAAGGTGTTTGGAAATGTCAGTGCCCTGGCGTTGTTGATTGGCGGCGTCATGATCGTATCGAACAGGCTTAAGGACAAGGGCTTTGTGAGCAAGACCTCGTCGTTTGACTGGTTGTTTGTCGCCATTATACTGATCCTGGCGATAACGGGGTTGTTGTCAGAGATGTTGAGGCTTGCCGATGTGGCCATCCCGGCGTACACGGTCTATTTTGTGCATCTGGTGTTTGTGTTTTACATCATCGCGTATCTGCCGTTTTCAAAGCTGGCACACCTGGTCTACAGGACCGTCGCCATCCTATACTCCAAAATGGCACTTCGCGACGTTATGTAAGAAAAAACAAGAAAAGAGAAAAGAAAAAGGGGGGCGGCTGGTTTACCCCCCCCTCGACCCCCCTGCAAGGGGACCAGTCCCCTTGACCCCATCTATCTCAATCCTTCTCCGAATATAAAATGGGGGGATGTGATTTCAAAGAAAAGGGAATAAAAAAAAGAAATGTTTGAAGAGTTGGATAAAGATGTATTTGATTTGAATGTGGACAGTGGTTTTCGGTTTGATTGTCACAGGGGGTTATCGTGTTACAACACGTGTTGTAGTGAGTTGGATATAGTGTTATCGCCTTATGACATAGTGAGGATGAAGAACAGGTTGGGGATAAGTTCCAGTGAGTTTTTGTTGCGTTACACCAATACGACCATTGCGAAGGAGACGAATCTGCCGTTTATAAAGTTGGGGATGGATGATGCGGGCAAGTGCAGGTTTGTTGTAGAGGAGGGTTGTTCGATCTATGGGGACAGGCCGTTGGTGTGTCGGTATTATCCGTTGGGATATGGGGTAGCGAAGAAGGGTACGGATGGCGGTCATTTTTATTTTCTGATAAAGGAGGATTTTTGCAAGGGTCATTTGCAGGAGAGGGACTGGGTCATACAGCAGTGGAAGAAGGACCTTGAGATTGATCATTACGAGGACATGAACAAGGATTGGGTTGATCTGATCCTCAAGAAGAAGTTGTTAAGCAAGGAGAGTGTCCCCGATGACAAGAGCCTGAGGATGTTTTTCATGGGCAGTTACGACGTGGATTCGTTTCGGGACTTTGTGTTTAAGAGTGCGTTTTTGAACACGTTTGAGATGGAGGATGAGGAGATCGAGATAATCCGTCAGGATGAGTCGGAGCTGATGAAGTTTGCCCACCGTTGGTTGCTCTTTGCGCTGTTTAAGTCTCCGACGATGGTGCTCAAGAGAGACGCTGTAAGGGGTAAGTGTCAGATATAGGCCATCAGGAAGATATAGACACACCAGAGGGTCAAGAGATTATGGCTACCCTTGAAGCAAAGTCGGCCAAGTCCCTTAAGGGCTTATACAGGGGCTTAAAGATAGAAGAAGAAGACCTCGATGTTGCAAGAACATCGCTTTTTAGAAATAATTTGGACTCAACCAAATCATGAAGCAATATGTTATCATTATAGAACAAAGGGTTAAGTGTTAGCATTGCCCCAATAAGGAGGTAATAATCAGGAGGTAGTCGTATGTTGACAGTGACTGACGATAAGAAAGTTAGTGAGATGACGGTTAAGGAACTTAAAGAGTTGATAATGGAGGTTGTGCAGGAGGCTATAGACCCTGATTTTGGTTATGAGTTGCGGGATGACTTTATCGAATCTCTTAAGGAAGCAGAGAACGACATAAAAGCTGGTAGGGTCTACACGTTGGATGAGGTGAAGTCCGAATTAGGGTTGTGAAGATTGTCATAACAAGTGCAGCACCCTTCAGTGAACTGAAATGTTTATTGGGAGGGTTGTTGACCAACTCAATAGACCTGTGGTATGCTTAAACATGATTAGAATTACATTAGGTAATAAGAGCTTATAGTCTATATGCTTTTTGTAGGTTGGGTATGAGAGAACTTAAACAGATAAAGGGAGATATTTTTTCTATTGATGAGTATGCAAATAAGTATGATCTTTTAAAAAATAAACCGTTAGATATAGCTTTTTCATCTTTGCAAACAGCCCTTGAGGCCTATTTTTCCACCTACAATAAAACTGTATACCATGGTTCAATTGAGGAGGATACATCTATTCCTCAAGATGTAAGAGATTTTCACCTTTGGTTTGGCTATTATAAAGCATATCTTGAGACAATAGTTTATTTCCAGAACTTTTTTGAGTTGAGCATAAAGAAACTATTAAAGGACAACGGTATTAAATATCAACATATAAAATTCCCACCAGCAATTGATGAATTGTGTAAGCTTATAAGTGGTGGGAAAGTAAATTTGAATATAGTAAATACCGATCTCACAAATGCTCTTACAACGCTTGGAACTTATCGTAATAACTTATGGCATGATCTTGATAAAGAAGGATTAAGGTATATTGCTCTGGATGAATTTATCGGTGGATATATTTTACCAATTATCTGTGAATTTGATAGCCTGTATGTTGCTTCAGGTTATAGCTGGAAACACAAAGAAACATATTGTGAAATAGACCCTATAGGAGAAATTATTAAAACAGTAAAAACTTGTAATGGTAAATTAGATACAGACAGTGTGCTAAAAATTGCTATCTTAAAAGAGATAGGTAGAGCCTCATATAAAAATCCATTAGTTTTTAGTGAAAAAATAAATACTGAATCTTTTAACGCACCACATATAGATAAAGCGCTGAATATTGCTTCTTTAGAAAAAGAAGGAAAGGGAAATAACGTATATAAGGTGTGTTTCTGTCCAGTTTGTGGAGTAGAATCTCTAGTTATCTATTATGATGATGAGGATGATAGCGTGTCTTTTACTGATGAGGCAAAGTGTATGTGCTGTACTTTTAATATAAACAGAAGTTTAAAGAACCCTAGTAAACATGGATTAAAGGGTAAGTGTATTGAGGACTATTGGAAGGATATATAGACTCTATAGCATTACGGGGTCAAGGTACCCCTACCCTTACAGGTGAGTCTTTAGGAAGGCAGGTCAGACTTGTTGCGAAAAGCACTAATGTTTTGGAGGTATAAGCAATGCTAACTGTGCAGGAAATAGAAAAAGCGGTATCAGGATTGTCACAGGAGGAATTATATCAATTCAGGGATTGGTTTGAGGAATTTGATGCCGCATTATGGGACAAGGAAATCGAGGAAGACGCAAAGTCAGGCAGGCTTAATGCCCTTGCTGAGAAGGCTGTGTGTGATTTCAAGAATGGCAAATTCAAAGATTTATGAGACATTATACCAGTCCCACTTTTTGGGAATGTTATGAAAATCTTCCAAGGCACATTAGGGATTTGGCTGACAAGAACTTTGCTCTACTGAAAGAATATCACGAATATCCATCATTGCATATTAAAAGGGTCGGTCAATATCGGTCAGTACGAGTTGGCCTTAAGTATCGTGCCTTGGCTATAGAGGCAAAGGAAGGTCTGTTATGGTTATGGATTGGAACTCACGCTCAATATAATAACCTGATTACAGGGTTAAACTGAACATACATTATCGTCTCTTCTTTTTTCGTAATAGTTCAGATGAAACGTTGTCTAAAGTATGTACTGTGAACAAAGTATAATGGGGTCAAGGGGTCCGTGACCCCTTGCAGGGGGTTCTGAAGGGGGGCGGAGCCGCCCCTTTTTTTCTTTTCTTCTTTTTTCTTCTACCCACCGATTGCCTGGAGGATGCCGTTGAGGATTGCCTCTGGGGTTGGTGGGCAGCCGGGGATGTAGACGTCCACGGGGATGACCTTGTCGATCCCGCCGAGGCTGGCGTAACTCTCTGCGAAAATCCCGCCGTTGCAGCCGCAATCACCTAGCGCGACCACGAGCTTTGGCGTGGGGGTGGCGTTGTACGTCCTGATCAGGGCGATCTCCATGTTTGTCGCCACCGGCCCGGTGACCAGGAGCATGTCGGCAAACCGAGGTGAGGCGGTAAAGTGAATCCCGAACCTCTCGCAATTATAGATCGAATTGTTGATGGCGTGAATCTCTAATTCGCAGCCGTTACAGGAGCCGGCGTCCACCTGTCTGATGGTGAGGCTCTGTCGCAGGCGCTTCTTCATCGCCTCGTCCAACCTGCCGACCGTCTCCTTGACAATCGCTGCATCTGGTAGTCGATTAAGCGGCTCCGTCACTATACCCGTGCGAAATATCTGATTCAGTATCTTTATCATAGGTCATACAACCATAACGTCTGAACGTGAGGTATTCTGCAGATCAGCGTAAATATCTCTGAGTAATTGCTCACAGTCAATGAGGTCTTTCCAGACTCCTGATGTTGGCTCAATTAACCCGTTGTTGTATATTGCCGTAATTACAGTACACATATGAAGCCCCCTACACTGTATCTTTATTTTTGATATTCATATTATAGCGATTTCAATGTGTTTATTGCTATAAGTACATGGCAGAGAAGTTTTTATATACAATTAGGATTTGGGGTCAAGGGGGCTGGCCCCTTTGCAGGGGGGGCCAGGAGCGTACTGGAGCGAAAAGAAGCAGTGCTGCCGCCCCCTTCTGTCTTTTTTTCCCTTTTCTTGTATTACTTGCGATTTCCGCTGTCGTAGGAGCTGTAGGGGCTTGAGCCGGCGCTGTTGGCGGCTGTTACCCAGTAGTAATAGGTCTTGCCGGATATAGCGGTTGTGTCGTTGTAGCTTGTGGTTGTAATGGCGCTGGAGTTCAGCTTTGACTTAGCGCCAGTTATTGTATCTGCCCTGTAGACGTCATAGGAGATGGCGCCCGATACGGATGTCCAACTTACGATCACCTTATCGGTATATGTGCCATCGGTGGCATTTACACCAGTTGGGGCTTGTGGCACTAAGGCTACGGCGGTAAAGTTGGCGCCTGTGACGTTAGCCCCGTTTAGCGTCACGGTCTTACTCGTTGGAGAGAAGACATAGTTGCTCTTGGTGGGCGTCACGGTGTAGTTACCGTTAGAGAGTCCGGTAAAGGTGTAGTTGCCGTTGATGTCGGTGGTTGTTGAGGCAGTCTTGACCCCGCTAAGGGTTACGGTTGCAGCATTTACCCCACTGGTGCCGCTTGTAAGTGTCCCTGATATTGAATATGTGGTGACAGTGGCGGTGAAGTCATTGCCTGTGGTGGCGTTAGCACCGTTTAACGTTACGGCCTTACTCGTTGGAGAGAAGGTATAGCCGCTCTTGCCTGGCGTCACGGTGTAGCTTCCGTTAGAGAGTCCCGTAAGGCTGTAGTTGCCGCTTGCGTCGGTGGTTGTTGAGGCAGTCTTGGCTCCGCTAAGATTGATGGTTACACCGGAGAGTCCCGCGCTTGAGCTAGTCACCTTACCCGTGATCGTGTAGGTTACGGGGGTTGCGGTGAAGTCATTGCCTGTGGTGGCGTTAGCACCATTTAACGCTACGGCCTTACTCGTTGGAGAGAAGGTATAGCCGCTCTTGCTTGGTGTCACGGTGTAGCTTCCGTTAGAGAGTCCCGTAAGGCTGTAGTTGCCGCTTGCGTCGGTGGTCGTTGAGGTGGTCTTGGCTCCGCTAAAGGTCACCGTTACACCGCTTAAGGCGCTGCCAGCGTTTTTGATTGTCCCGGATAACGCATATGTTACAGGAGTGGGTGTTGGCGTAGGCGTAGGAGTAGGGGTAGGATTGGATGCGGACACCTTCGAAAATGCCTTCACACATACGTTTGTATTTGCTGCTATAGATGTTAAATCGAGCCACGCACTGCCGCTGAGGCTGACATAGCTCTCGCCAGGATTGGCCGTGGCCTTGCTGCTATAATTGGCAAATGGCATCTCCACTGGTATTGGATAGTTGTATCCTGGGGTTGTCAGCTTTATAACGACAGAGAACTTCTGTCCGTTGTTAAGACTTACTGCCTGTGTTAGGCTTATCGTGTGGTATCCAGCATACGGAATACTCCCGGATTGAGTCGTCACTAAGGTGCCTGATGTAGGACTGGAGACGGCATCCTTGTAGATGTAGATTGTGTAGGAGGAATTAGACGACATCGTGTAAAAGGCCACCGCCGCGATCTGCTCATTGCCGTTTGATGTGAATACGTTTGCAAACCAGCCGGTTGGACTGGCAAAGCCCACGCTGGTTGTAAGACCAAGGGGGTCATACTGATACACACGACCGTAGTTGGAGGTCGATTCGGCATTGTTGAAGACGAAATTTGACTTGCCTATATTGCTGTCATAGTAAGAGATGTAGAAATATCCGCCTTCACCCCAACTGCTCCCCCAGCTATTTCTGACGATAAACGCACCGTTTCCAGGGGTTGCGGTAGAGAATTTGGATTTATCATAGTTATCATCCCACCCTACGATGGCAACCGCGTGGTTTGATGAAGATGAGGCATTGTAGTAGTATGAGTATTTGGATGAGTTGTAGTAAGAATCGTTGTGATAGTATGTTGTGTACATGGCGCCGTAGGTCATTACGGCCTGTTTGATGTTATCGTTATCGGATGAGTTAAGCCTGTCCGGTACAACCAGTACCTCCTGGATGTGTTTCTGCGGGGTCAGGCCAGCAGGCGATGTGTTTGCCGAGGCATTGTATGGGTCCTGCGACTCATTGATAGCGCCACTCCAGCGGCCAAGATAGGCCGTTGACATAAAGGCATTACCGCCGCTGCATGTACCCCAGTCAAAGCCGTTTGTGTCCTTGAGGTTGTTCTCGGAAAAATCGTCTGTCTCCGCTGACATCAGGGCGCTCTCCAATGACCCGTAAGTGGCAAAGGTCCAGCATGAACCGCAATTGCCCTGATTCCTGACGGCTGTGAGCTTGCCCTTGGTGCGCAGGTCGTATGATGCCGGTAGGGTGGCTCTCTCATTAATATCGTGCACACGTTGTCCGGCCATGTGTGACAGGTCAACTGGCGACGGGACGTATCCTGTTGCGTTTGAGTTTGTGTCTCTTTCCCTGAGGGCCTTGACGGTAACATCGCCGTTAAATTCAGGATTGAGCGGCGCACTCTGTAACTGCATCTCATCGCCCTGCGCTGAGACCACCCCATGACCAAAGATTGCCAATAGCATAAACGCTGCCAACAATACAAATAGCCCTGCATTGATCCATGACTTAAAATAGTTTACTCTCCTGTTTGCTTCCATCGTAGTGTACCTCCATATCTTTTTTTAGTAACTCATACGAATTACCTTGTTATGATCTTATTGTACAACAAGAGATTTGGGTACTTCTGTCACCGTGGTGACATTTTTGAAAAAATTTTTTTATAACAGATTTCGATTTGATAAAATACAAAATATGTGGCACTTTTATGGGGTCAAGGGCACTGGTGCCCTTGCAGGGGAGGTCTGAGGATGGCCAGGTGCGACCTGGAGCGGAAAAGAAGCTCCGCCGCCCTCCTTTTTTGTATTGCATACGATCGAAACGCGCTATAATTTCAAGAAAGGATTTGGCAGTGTTTTTAGCAATAAACATCCCACATATTCCTACAAAGGTTCAGCCGAAAAATGATTGACATTTAGATACTGGATATTTTATACTAAAATCATTACAATTAGTGATTCATAAAGGAGGTAACCAGAGGTTAAAATGTTTAAGAATCTAAAAATAGGCGTCAGGCTGTACATGCTGGTAGCGTTTATGGCCATACTTGTTATAGGCGTTGGGTTACTGGGCATAAATGAACTTAAAAAGGCAAACGATGTAATCCGCAGCGTGTATGACGACAGATTGGTACCGCTGGGTCAGATTGCAGAGATCGCGAGGCTGAATTTCAGAAACAGGATTGAGATACTTGGCGCTATACAAGACCCCAGAACCGAGGTTATCAGCAGGCGTACCGCGCAGATAGCAGAAAACGTCAAGACAGTAGGCGATATCTGGAAAGCGTATATGGCGTCCGCCTTGTCCCCCGAGGAAAAGGTCATCTCCGATAAGTTCGCTTCAGAGAGGGCAAGGCTCATGGAGGAGGGCTTTAAACCCGTGATAGAGGCCCTCAAGGCAGGAAAGATGGACGACGCCAAGAAACTCAACGAAGAGCGTATAAGGCCGCTGGGAAGGGCTACAGAAGAAAGCGTCAACACCCTGAAGAAGCTCCAGGTGGATGCGGCAAAGAGGCTCTATGATACCTCACTGAAGGCATATGAGTCCTCGCGTAATATTGCAATAGCATCCATTGTGATAGGTCTGATATTTGCGATTATCGTTGCGCTGTGGATAATTAACAGCATTGTGAGGCCGCTAAACGATGGCGTAGGCATCGCCAACAGCCTGGCCGAGGGTGACCTCACCGTATTGATCAACGCCTCCGGCAAGGACGAGACCGGGCAGCTCCTTACAGCGATGAAGGACATGGTCGCTCAACTCAAGGAGGTCATTGGCAACGTGCAGATGGCCGCGGATCAGGTTGCAGCAGGCAGCAACGAGTTAAGCTCAAGCGCACAGCAGATATCAGAGGGCGCCACAGAGCAGGCGGCATCGATACAGGAGACGTCTTCGTCGATGGAGGAGATGTCGGTCAACATCAAGCAGAATTCGGATAACGCCGCCCAGACGGACAGGATCGCCGTAAAATCGGCGCATGACGCCCAGGTAACAGGCCAATCCGTCAGCAAGGCCGTCAGCGCGATGAGAGAGATAGCCAGTAAGATTAACATCGTAGAGGAGATAGCCAGGCAGACCAATCTGTTAGCCCTCAACGCGGCGATCGAGGCTGCCAGGGCAGGTGAACATGGCAAGGGTTTTGCCGTTGTGGCCTCCGAGGTCAGGAAACTCGCCGAGCGTTCACAGAAGGCCGCCGGGGAGATCACCGAGCTGTCAGGGACAAGCGTTGAGGTTGCAGAGAACGCCGGTGACATGCTCCTGAAGCTCGTGCCAGACATCCAGAGGACAGCCGAGTTGATCCAGGAGATCAGCGCGGCAAGCAACGAGCAAAACGCAGGGGCCGAGCAGATCAACAAGGCGATCCAGCAACTGGACAACGTCATCCAGAAAAACGCCTCCGCCGCCGAGGAACTGGCCTCCACCTCCGAGGAACTCTCCGCCCAGGCAGGGATGCTCCAGGAGGCGATATCGTTCTTTAAACTCGGCAACAGCGGCAAGAGAAGGTCAGCCGTAACACCCCAGGCTCACAGACCCAAGACAGTACAGATAGCCCATATCCCCCCAAAGGCAACCCCACCAGCCAATAGGCGCGAGACAAGACCCAACATCGACCTCGCCGATAAAACCAGCGACGCCGACTTCGAACACTATTAAAAGAAAAAGCAAGAAGGGGGCGGCGCCGCCCCCCCCTCAGCCCCCCCTGCAAGGGCACCAGTGCCCTTGACCCCGTAATGCTTATCTGTATCATTAGCATTGTAAATTTTGGTTCAGAGTTTGCACAAATGCTTGTAGTTATTTTATTATAGACATGGTGTTAAAGTTTATGAATAAAAATAATATTAACGATAAATCGGGCAATCACTTTCAACGATTGGTTGAGACCGCCAGAGATGCTATACTGGTGATAGACCATAAAGGTTCAGTCATGTATTGCAATAATGCCTCCACAAGGCTCCTGGGTTATACGAGCGACGAAATAATCGGTATAAACGTAGGGAAATTGTTTCCCAAGGGGTGGGATTTATTGCAAAGAGAGACGAAGGTAAGTGAGTCTCTTGTTGTTAAAAAGGATGGTAGCAGGTTCCCTGCGGAGGTGACTGTCTCAGGTTATGATTTTGACAACCTGAGGTATTTTATGGCGATGGTTCGGGACAACTTGTATCAGCATAGAGATGAGGACATATACGACAACGAGTCTTATTCGTATAGGCAGGCAAAGATAGAGGTAGAGACCCTTCTCAGGCAAAAGGATCTTCTTATACGGCAACAGGATCAGATATTTGAGATGTACGTATATTCAGCCCATACCTTAAAGAATTACCTGTCGACCATTATAACCTTCTTTGAGTTGCTGAAAAGACGCAAGAATAATCCTGAGAAGCTCAGTGATCTGCTTGAGGAAGACTATATAGAAAGCCTCGACTTTGAGCTAAAAAACATGTACGACCTCCTTATTAGCGTCCTTAAGAGTACCACTGTCAATAACGTCGAGGAAAACGACCTGAATGTCTATGAATACATAAAAAAGAACCTCCTGCCATTACGTATGGGTAAGAAAAGCAGTTATTTGAAGGTAGAGAACAATTTTCCATGCGATAAGCAATATTACATCAGGGGTATAGCCGTAAACCTGAACACCATCTTGAGAAACGTATTTAACAACGCCCGAGATGAGGTCATTATGCACTATGGCCCATGGGATGATGCCTTTTATGCCGAGGGTAACATTAAAATGCTTGAGACAGAAGAATCGCATATTATAATAGATGGGCATGTCAATGGCAATAACGTGCTCATCACCATATCTAACAGAGGAAGACTGATACCGGATGACAAGAAAGAGAGCATTTTTGAAAAAGGCGTTACCTTTAAGACAACCGGTACCGGCTATGGCCTGACCGACTGTCGCAAGATCGCCGGCGAAATGGGTGGTAAGATATGGGCAGAGGATTTTGGTGACAAAGGAGCGACGTTTTGTATCCAACTGCCCCTTGTCAATGTAATAGAAGGAGGTGTTATAGATGATTGACCCACGCGTTAAAATGCTCATAAGGCAGCAATTCAAGACAATGAAGGTCCTCCTGGTAGATGACATGATGCCTAATATAAAAAATAACACCATGTTGCTGGAGGACCTGGGATTTTCAAAGGCCAACATAACCACAGCCTCAAATGGCGCACAGGCGTTTTCAAAACTGATGGTGACTAAGCCTAACTTTATCATCACGGACTGGAACATGCCTATGGTGGACGGGTTGACGTTTGTCAAAAAGCTGCGCGCACTGGAGGCCTATAAAGATATACCGGTGATTATGATCACGGCAGAACCCGATAAAAAATTGAAGGATGTGGAGGAGTATGTCAACGCCTTTCTAAAAAAACCCTATACGATACAGTATCTTGAGGATATAATCTACTCGGTGGTGGCAAGGAAACTGCTCAAAGACAAAAAGGTTTAGGTATACAATTGAATCGCTGTCATTATGTTAAGACACTTGACTATTATGCATAACTATGTCAACATAGACATAACTATACATAACAGGGTCTGACAATGCCTAAAAAGCAGTATGGTATAAAAAACATATTAAAAGATGGTGAGGCACTCCGTTACCTGGATAACGCCAGGGAGATACTGAGAAACACCCCTGTCGAAGGGGATATTTATTCAGATAAAAAGCCCGTCAGAGAGGTCTTTGCTACCGCGTATCTTGCCGTGTTGGAGGCTATTAATGAGATATTGCTTAAAAAAGGACTAACCGCAAAACAACTCCCTAAATCTGTCGATGGCTACAGAGATGCCCTAATGCGATATCTGTCGGTCAATAATGGGAAGCTCATGAAAGAATTCAACTGTCTGTATGAATCGCTACATATAGCAGGATACTACAGAGGCTTGCTGTATAGAGTACCCACGGTTAAAGACGAATTAGATGTCACTGAGAAGTTTATTAAAAAGCTATTAATGTAGGCATAATGGGGTCAAGGGGACTGGTCCCCTTGCAGGGGGGTTCAAAGGGGGGGCGGAGCCGCCCCCGTCTTTCTTTTGGCGGTGTGTGGTATGAAAGCGATTGAATGGGCAGTTGGTGATGTGTTGTTAGACCTCTATGAGATACGGGAGGTCTATAAGAGCGGTGGAATGGGGGTGGTCTACCGGATATATCACAGGGGCTGGAATGTGGAATTGGCCATGAAGAGCCCGCGTCCTGAGTACTTTCAAAAGGAGGAGGACAAGCGCAACTTCGAGCGTGAGGCCGAGACCTGGATGGACCTGGGGTTGCATCCCAACATCGTAAGCTGCTACTACATAAGACGTATGGATGATATCCCCCGTGTCTTTGCCGAATATCTTGGCGGGGGTAGTCTGAGGGACTGTGTCCGCAATCATAAGTTAACGACCCTGGAGACCATCCTGGATATAGCGATCCAGTTTGCCACCGGTCTGCAGTACGCCCACGAAAAAGGCCTGGTGCATCAGGACGTCAAGCCAGCCAATGTCATGTTGTCCCAGGATGGCGTGGTCAAGGTGACGGACTTTGGACTGGCCAAGGCCAGGGCACTCACTGACAACAAGGCCAGGGATAAGGATACAGACTTATTAAACAGGGGTATCCTGGTCAGCTATGGCGGCATGACACCGGCCTACTGCTCCCCGGAGCAGGCAAACTCCGCCCCCCTGTCCACAAAGACAGACATATGGTCCTGGGGGGTATCCATGCTGGAGATATTCGTAGGGCGCATTACGTGGATGGCCGGCAACATTGCCTATGTCGCCTTGGATGGCTACCTCGCCCAGGGACCAGTTGACGAAACAATACCGCTTATGCCTTCAGCCTTTGTAGACCTACTGAGACGATGCTTCCAGAAAAAACCGGCAGATCGTCCTGACTCCATGCTTGAGATCATAGGCGAGCTAAAGGCCATGTATAGTGATATCGCTGGCAAGGCGTATCCACGTACCCCATACCTGGCTGGCCGCGCAACTGCCGATGGTATCAACAACAGGGTTATCTCGCTGATAGACCTTAAAAAGGCCAAGGGGGTTGATTCCCTCTGGAGGGAGGCCCTAAAGACCGACCCTCACCACTTTGAATCCACGTATAATCTGGCGCTGTATGAGTGGAAGAACGGCACTATCACGGAAAAAGACGTGATTCGCAGGATAAAGGCGATCACCAATAAGCGCCATATGAACTGGCATGAGTATCACCTCCTGGGCAATCTGTTCCTGTTTTTTGGCAACTATTCAGGCGCGGTTGAGGCGCTCTGGAAGGCAATAAGGCCGGAGTACTCAACAGCAGCGGAGATCAAGGACCTGGTACTGGCCCTCTGCGCCGATGGCAGACATCTTATCACCACGGCCAGTAGCAAGGACTCTGCTGCCATGACACGGTGGAAAGATGTCGAGAGACACTGCAAGAGCATCATAGATAACATACCCGATAACATAGACCCCTACATAGTATCTGCCTACATGTTGGCCCTGACCAGACAGGGCAGACAGAGGGAGTCGCATGAGTTTTATGGCCAGTGCCGCAACCAGTACAGTGATAAGTTAGCCCATATGCCTTCCTCTGTAACCGAGGCCTTTAATCACTATCTCCCCGGGTTTGAGGTGCTTCACACCATAGAGGAACATAACGGCATAGTTGCCTCTCTGGCAGTAACCCCCGATGGCAAAAGGGCCCTCTCTGCCGGCAGCGACGACAAGAGCGTGCGTGTGTGGGATATTGAAGAGGGCAGATGCCTGACCACCCTGTATGGACACACCGATTGGGTCACATGCGTGTGCGTAACCTCCGATGGTAGATTTGCCATCTCAGGCAGCAACGACAAGACCCTGCGTCTGTGGGATATAGGCCCTGACACTGAAAATACCACGGGCAGGTGTGTGCGGGTCTTTAGCGGCTCCCCCGACATGATAACAGCCGTGGCCGTCACCCCCGATAGTCGATACATCCTGTCAGGGGGCAACGACGCACTCTTGCGCCTGTTTAGTCTACCTGGCGGTGGACAGTTGCGGATATTCAGGGGGCATGAGGGCAGGATCACCTCCGTGGCAATTACCCCTGATGGCTACTATGCGGTAAGCGGCAGCACGGACAAGAAGGCGTACCTGTTCAACATCGTTACAGGCAAGCCGCTGCGCACCTTCACTGGACATACGGGTAGTGTGACGTCGGTTGCCATAAGCCCTTCAGGGACATGGTTACTCACCGGCAGCGAAGACACTACCCTAAGGCTATACAACATCTCAACGGGTGAGTGTGTACATACCTTCAGGGGACATACGGGTAGCGTCTTATGTGTGGCGTTCTCCGCCGATGAGACGCTTATCATATCTGGCAGCGCTGATGAGACCCTATGCCTGTGGGATATAAGTAGCCGTCAAAGGGTCTGTTTGTTCAAGAAGTTTGAGGGCCCTGCCATGGCAATCACGCCATCGGGTGCAAGGGCGGTCTGTAGCATCTGGAATGGTATCAGGATATTGGAAATCGCCAATCACTATGCCCTGTCATATGCCGTGGCCATCCCGGTGTCGTCACTGGAGGCGGAGGAGCGCGAGGGTAGCTTCAAAAGAGAGATAGAACGCGCAAGGCACCTCATCCAGACCAACAACATCAGGGACATCCCCGAAATTATAAAAAAGGCCCGTGACATAAAGGGCTATGAAAAGGACAGAGAGGCCATTGAGATAAAGGAGGAGGTAGCGGCCTATTTCCCCAAAAAAGAGCTCCTTGGCGCATGGCAACTCAACGCCTGGGAACTTTACAATCCTGAGGGGCACACAGGTGGTGTCAACGCCGTGGCGGTCACACCGGATAACATGTATGCCCTCTCCGGGGCAGAGGATGGTCGTCTGTATCTGTGGGAGCTTGACACTACCGAGCTTAAGGCCGTGTTTGATGGCCACGAGGGCAGTGTTCTAACCCTGGATATCAGCCCTGATGGCAGATATGCCCTCTCGGGCTCCAGCGACAAGACGATCCGTCTGTGGGAACTACCAGGTGGCCGCTGCAGGCACGTCCTTAGAGGCCACACAGGTGTCATAAACACGGTGGCCTTTGGCACAGACCCACGTTATGCCCTCTCTCAAGACTACAAAGGCCTGTTACACTTCTGGGACCTGCTCAACAAGGAGTCCATACGAACATTACATGACAAGGAGGGGCTTACGGCAGCAGCGCTACACCCTGACCTCAGATACGCCGTCACTGGAGGCAGCAATGGCGCCATCACCATATGGGATATAGCCCTTGAGGAGCGTTATCGAACCATCAAGATGCTAAACAACAGCATAACGGCAGTGGCAGTGAGCGCCGATGGCAGGTTTATCCTGGCAACCGGACTCTACGAGGGGGCCATCCAGTTGTGGGACTTCAGAAGTGGCAAGACCATTCGCAACTTTAAGGGACACACCGGAGGGATAACCACAGCCTGCTTCAGTGCCGATGTCAAGCACATATTGTCCGTGGGCAGCGACACAACCGTTCGCATCTGGGATGTAGAGACCAACAGGGAGCTGCGCAAGTTCACCTTGCCAGGTGGTAAGATAAACACGGCGGTCTTTAGTCCAAACGCCTGGCTATGTGTCACAGGCAGTGCGGATAGGACGTTAAGCTCGTTCTACCTGGACTGGGACCTCGACGCCACCAGCTACGAGGACTGGGATGACAGGGCAAGACCATATCTGGAAATATTCTTGACCCTGCACACACCCTTTGTACAAGACACCCTGTTTCGAAAGGGTATACCACAGTACAGTGAGGAGGACTTCCACGCCCTTGTCAGGCAATTAAGTCTAAACGGCTTTGGCTGGCTCACACCCGAGGGTATCAAGCAAAAACTCAGACAGCTTGAGAAAGACGCAGTAGATAAATGGACAGAGGCAGACAAGACATATAAAACCCTCCTGGACCTCAGCAAGTCCCTCATGCAAGAGGGTCTTGGCATAAAAATGATAACCGCCCTTGAGACGATTAAAAAGGCTTCTTCCATAAAGGGCTATGCCAGAGATGAGGAACTGCTAAGGGTGTATGAGGAGATATCAAGCGTATTTCCCAAGAAGAGCCTCGTTTCGATATGGAAGGTTAGATACCTCAAGGGGCATGAGGGGGCCATTAACACGGTGGCTATCAGCGCTGACGGCAGATATGCCGTTTCAGGTGGTGATGATAGAAAGGTTTGTCTGTGGGACCTGGCGGCCAGGGCGCTATTGAGGGACTTCCCGGGTCATACGGCGGAGGTTAGGGCGGTGGTCTTTGTAAATAATGATCGCTTCCTTTCAGGCGCTGCGGATAGGACACTGCGGCTATGGGATATCAAGAGTGGTCGATGTCTCAGGGTCTTTAGCGAGCACTCTGAGGCGATAACCTCGCTCTGGGCGGACAGTGATGGCTTGCTGGCTGTCTGTGGCTGTCTTGATGGTTCGATCCGTCTATGGGATATAGACAGCGGGGACATCGTTGGGATATATAAGACCACTGCCGGCAATGTCAACGCACTGGCGGTAAGCCCTGACCTTAAGGTGATGCTTACCGGGGGCAAAGACAGGACGCTTACCCTGTGGCATTTGAGCACAAGGCAGCCTCCGTCTGTTATGCAGGGGCACTCTGATACGATAAACGCTGTGGCAATTGCCCCCAATGGCAGGTTTGCCGTATCGGGCAGCGAGGACAGGTCGGTGCGGAGTTGGGACCTGTCCACTGCTATGGCAATGTCCACTTACGAGGGACATACATCAGGGGTAACAGCCGTTGATATAAGCCCAGATGGCGCCTTTGTTATATCCGCCGGAAGGGATAACAATCTCTGTCTCTGGAGGCTATCAGGCAATAATGAGGATAGTACGTTGAGGGGGGCTAATGATGAGGCTCGGACATTCAATGGCCATGATGATGTGGTCCTGGCCGCGGCGTTTACCCCTAATGCCTCTCATGTCTTATCGGCCGGGGCGGACAAGACTATCTGTATGTGGCACCTTCAATGGCAGGAAGAGCTGGTTGAGACTGACGAGGGACAGCAGCAGTGCCAGGTCTACATAGAGGACTTCCTCCTGCGGCACAGACCCCTTATGAAGGACTCTCTTGCGAGAAAGGGAAAACCCCTGTGGGGTAAAGACGACCTCAACGCCTTGCTTGAGCAGTTACGCTACCGCGGACTTGGCCTGATACCACCACAGTGGGTTCAGCAACGCCTTATACAGCTCAGTGATGAGCAGGCTCACAAGGCCAGGGAGGTTGAGGCCTTATTTGTCGAGTTGATAGAGGTGGCGAGGGCGTCACTGAAAGAGCGCTCTTATGCAAGGGCCCTGGAGTTTGTCTCAAGGGCCATCCGCGCCGAGGGCTACGAAAGGGACCCCAGGGCGCTGGCGGTGATGGAACAGTTGTCACTGATCTATCCCCGAAACAAGCTAAACACCTCCTGGAAGCACAAGACCCTTCAGGTAAAGGGGGCAAACATGAGCCTGTTTATTTTTATGCCACCAGATGTAACCTGGAGCGCCCAGGAGCGTCCTGGAGCGATAAAGAACCAGGAGCGTCCGGCAGCGACAAAGACAGGCAAAGAGTATGTCCGTTATGCCATTAGGGTTGCCAGTGACAGGGCGTTGTCATTGTGGGACCTGGAGACGTGGCGGTCGGTGGTGGTATTTAGGGGGCATCAGGGTGAGGTGACCTCTGCGGATATCACGGCAGATGGCAGGTTGGCAGTATCTGGCAGCAAGGACACGACCCTGCGTCTGTGGGACGTTGCCACAGGGCAGTGCAGGGGGGTCTTTGAAGGGCACACGGGGGGGGTTAACACGGTGGCCATCACGCCAGATGGCAAGTACGTCCTATCCGGCAGCGATGATGCCACGCTGCGCCTGTGGGATGCTACTACGATGGCGCGGCTGAAGGTCTTTAAGAACAACGCCTCTGTGGTTAAGTCTCTGAAGATAAGCCCTGATGGGATATACCTTTTTTGTGGAAACTCAGACGGCACGATTAACTTTATGGATATCTCATTAGGTAGGGTCATACACACCTTTAGTGGGCATGAGGGGGAAATAACGTCGCTTATCGTCTCACCAAATGGGCGTCATGTCATCTCCTGTGGCGTTGATGCGGTGATACGGATGTGGGACATCCCAACGGGTGAGTGTCTTCGCCTCTTTACCGGACATGCCGGGGCGGTTACAACGGCAGCCATCACGCCTAATGGTCGATACCTCATCTCAGGCAGCACTGACAAGACCGTGCGTATATGGGATGTACAGTCTGCCGAACTCATTCAGGGCATAAAGTGGCACGCCGGGGAGGTACGCTGTGTTGCCATCAGCGGCGATGGCACGTTTATGTTCTCGGGGGGGCTTGACCCCTTTGCATACCTGTGGTATCTGGATTGGAACCTCCAGGGCAGACCCATTACCCAGTGGGACGATGGCGCCAGGGCATATTTGGAGGCGTTTCTCTGTATGCGGACATTAAGGCTCGGAGGCCTCTCCATGTTCTCAAGGAAACCACAGTGGTCAGATGATGAATTTAACACCCTCCTGAAAAAACTCGCCTATGCAGGTTACGGATGGCTCTCTCCACAAGGTGTTAGGCAAAAACTCGACGAAATGACCAATAAATACAAGGCTATACTGGCAGAAAAAAAGAAGCTCTTCGAAAAACAATTCAGGCCAGATTCACCGTATAAAATATTCTAAAGAAAGAAGAAAAGAAAGGGGCAGCTCCGCTTCTTTGTCGCTCAAGGCACGCTCCTGGCCCCCTTTAGAACCCCCTGCAAGGGGTCACAGCCCCCTTGACCCCTTATTGCGATGGCTTGTTAGTTGCGTTGGGGCTTGGAGATAGTCCCCTTGACCCCTTATTGCTCGATCTTGTTATCTATGTATTTTTTTTGCATCCTTTTTTGTTAATATACTACATGATAGATCTGAAGAAGCAGTCCATTGAGGAAAAGATTAAGGACCTCTATCTTGATAGTACCACGGTGTTATACGTTGAGGATGAGGAGATTATACGGGCAAACGTTGCCCGTTTTCTCAAGAGGCGCATAAAGGAGCTCTATCTGGCAACAAATGGTAGAGAAGGCATTGATGTCTTTAGGGCGAATCAACCCGACATTGTTATCACAGACATCCGTATGCCTGTAATGGATGGTCTGGAGATGGCCGGTGAGATAAAGGCGATCAACGACGATACCCCGGTCATTATTACCACGGCTTACAATGACGAGGATTTTTTTTTAAGGGCTATTGATATCGGTGTGGATAAATACATCAAAAAACCGATAAACAATAAAGAGCTGTTGCGTGTCCTTGTAAAAACCGCAAAGATGGTGTCGCAGCAGCGTGACCTCGATGCCAAGAACGAATTCATAAGGACGATACTGGACAACAACCCGACCTTTATAATGATCACCGATGGTGAGAACGTGACCTTTCTTAACAAGTCGTTTTTGAACTATCTTGGGTTTTCGACCATCGAGGAGTTTCAATACAAGTGTAAGACGATCAACCGGTTTCTTGTGTTAAAGGAGGAGTCTTTCTATAAAGGTAAGTCCTTTAGCGAGTGGTTGAGTATCATCGTAAGTGGAGACAATAAGGAGTATATCGTATATATTGCCGGTAAGGCTGAGTTAAAGAGCGAGGCCAGGGCGTACCTGGTACATGCCAGCGAAATACCAGGTCATAACAGTGGTGGTAAGTATCTCATCTCCTTTACTGACATATCCCACATAGAGATGGACCGCAAGATGTATCAGAACCTGGCATGTAAGGACCCGTTGACGAGTATATATAACAGGAAGAAGTTCGAGGATGAGTTGAGTAAGGAGATTGAGCGGGTTGTACGCTATAACGGTCGTTTAGCTATTATTATATTTGACATAGACCATTTTAAACAGATCAACGATAAGTATGGTCATCAGGTTGGAGACTACGTCTTGCAGGAGTTAACGGCGTTGGTGGATGTGCATATCAGGGCAACGGATATATTTGCGCGTTACGGTGGAGAGGAGTTTATCATCCTGACCCCCGAGACCAGCAGGGAGGGGGCGATGGAGCTGGCTGAGAAGCTCAGGGAGACCATTGACAAATACTCGTTTAATCACGTAACGCACGTAACATGCAGCTTTGGGGTCTCTGAGTATGTAAAGGATGATTCGGCCTACATATTTATAAAGAAGGCGGATTATGCCCTGTATATAGCAAAAAACAAGGGACGCAACAGGGTTAGTGTAATCGAAAAAGAGCACTCTCTGGTTTTTAACATACCACAATGAATATAGCTGGAAGACAAGGACAACAGATTAAAGGCAACCCCGCTGTCTTGGTAGTAGAGGACGATGTCCTCATTGCCAGGGGCATCCAGGAGAGTCTGAGGGGGCTTGGTTACACGGTCATGGCCATTGTGTCTTCTGGTGAGGATGTGTTGCAATATCTCACGCAGCGGAGACCGGAGATGGCGCTGCCGGATGTAATACTGATGGACATCAGGTTACAGGGTAAGATGGACGGTATTGAGACGGCAGGGCATATCCGCGATCAGTACGATATCCCCCTGATCTACCTTACCGGCAGCGCCGATGAGGAAACGCTCCAGCGCGCAAAGATCACTGAACCATTTGGCTACATGCTTAAACCCTTTGAGGACAGAGAGCTCCACTCCAACATAGAGATGGCGCTGTATAAGCACAAACTACAGAGGAAGCTCAGGGAAAGCCAACAGTGGCTATCCATCATCCTCAACAGCATAGGCGATGCCGTAATAGCCATCGATGTAAATGGCAATGTAACATTTATGAACCCCGCTGCCCAGTATATAACCGGATGTCCTGAGGAAAAGACATATGGTAGACCACTGTCAGAGGTGTTTACCATAAAACGCAATGACAACAGTGAAATGTTCACCCTTAAGTCACTCATCAACAACGAAATGATTGATCTCACAGATCACGTGCTACTACTTCCAAACGGACAGCTATTGACCATATACGGCAGCGCCTCACCAATAAAAGATGATAACGACGGCTTCATGGGCATTGTGATAACCTTCCAGAATCTCACCGAACTCAGGCAGGTCCAGGAGAGGTTAAGCAATCAGAGAGAGAGATTTATCTCCGTGCTGATCCACGACCTTAAGACACCCTTGATTGCCATATCAGGATATACCAAGCGTTTCTTGCTTGGCAAGGCAAAGAACGATGAGGATAAGGTCAAGATCGTTAGCAACATCCAGAATATCTCCGATTATCTCCTTAGCACTATCGAGGAGACATCGCGCTTGCTCAAGGAAAAAGCCGATCTGAACTCCTTTAGCCCCCAGTATTTACAGTTTAACAAGATACTGACGGCGGCCATTATGAACTGCCTGCCTGAGATGGAAAGCAGAAGGGTTAGCCTCATAGTCAACAATCATGAGACCGTGCATCACTCAAACATCGCCCATATCACCATGTCAGGCGATCAACGGCAGCTCATAACCATGATAGAAAACCTCCTGGGCAATGCCACCAAGTATGCCAAAAGCAGTATCCAGGTGAGTTGTTATAAAGAGGGTATGAACGTCCGATTAACCATCACCGATGATGGCCCAGGTATTGAAGATTTCTATATAGATAAAATATTTGACCCATACTACCAGGTCCCGGGCAGCTTAAAGGGGACAGGTCTTGGTCTGTACAGCGTCAAAAAAGTGGTGGAAAACCACAAAGGCTCCATCTGCGTAAAGTCATTCGTAAACGTGGGCTCCACCTTCGAAGTCACCCTCCCCTGCGACCTCTAAAAAAAGGGGGGTAGTGCTCCTGGTTCTTTGCCGCTCCAGGACGCTCCTGGTTCTTTACCGCTCCAGGACGCTCCTGGTTCTTTACCGCTCCAGGACGCTCCTGGTTCTTTACCGCTCCAGGACGCTCCTGGCCCCCTTGACCCCTTAATGCTCAATCCCAATGCTTATGTCCATATACTTACTCATACCCATGAATTTTTTATGCACCCCATGTTTATCATAATTGCGCAAAGGTCAGGGATTGTTGTATAATTTAGAGATGAACGAGGAAAAACCTTATAACGAGAGTGAGCTCAGGAGGATAAACCTCTTAAAGTCTGTCAGGCTAAAGGCTATAGAGGGACTGTTAAGCAGGTGCATCTATAAGGAGTTTGCCCCCGGAGAGGTGATAATTGCCGCAGGGCAGATCAACTATCTGGTCTACATGATCCTCAGTGGGAGTGTCAGCGTACACGTAGACCACCTTGAAGACGAACCCCTTGTGGTCTACGAAAGGGGTGAGATATTGGGCGAGATATCGGTGATTGACCGCAGACCAACAACCGCATCGGTGGTTGCCAATACGCCTTGCCGCACGCTGGTGATGGATGAGGAGATACTGCTGTTGCTGGTATCGGCCTCACACGCCGCCTGCCGTAACCTGCTCAACATCCTGGCACAGCGGCTGCGCTACGGGACCTCGGTGATCTCAAAGAGCAATGTCCTGAGGCGGCAGTTTGAGTACTACGCAAACATAGATGTCCTGACAGGGTTATATAATCGCCGTTGGTTAGGCGAGATGTTCCCTGAAATTATTGCTAAGTGCGACAACGGCGAGCGTCCGTTGGTTGTGATAATGGCCGATATTGACAACTTCAAGGCATACAATGACACCTACGGCCATACTGCCGGAGACCGTGCCCTGTACACAGTTGCGGTGTCTCTGCTAGGCCAGCTTCGTAAGACGGATTTTGCCGTGCGCTACGGCGGTGAGGAGTTCCTTGTCATCCTACCGGATGCGGATATAAAAGAGGGCTGTTTAATCGCTGAGAGGTTGCGAAACGCTGTCAGACAAACCCCTATAGTACTGCACGACGCAAGACAACTGCCGCCATTAACAGTATCCATTGGGGTAGCAAAGATGCAGAACGGACAACACCCGGACGCCATCATAGATAGCGCCGATAAGGCCATGTATCGGGCCAAGAACAATGGACGAGACCGTGTCTGCCTACAATAAGAAAATGGATAGGGTGGATTATTTTTCTATTGCCACTTGACTAAATCACCCTATAAGTATTTTAATACCAGTATGGATAAAAACAGACATAGAGAAAAAAGTACATCAAGAGACATCTTGCTCACCGTGGTATGTGTGACTGTGGTGTGTCTGAGCACCGTGTTTATGTTGTCATGTTCAAGTAAAGACATAAAGCCACCCTATACCGATGAAAAGGACAGCTATGAGCGTGCCGTTAAGCTAATTGAGGACAAGAAGTACACCGATGGCAGGGACCTGCTCACGGAGGTAATCAACAGGGACAGGACAAAGACCTATGCCCCGCTTGCGCAGCTTAAGATTGCAGAGTCCTACATCAAGGATGACGAGTCCACCCTGGCAATAGAGGAGTACCGAAAGTTCTTGAGCTCCTACCCGGACAACAGGTATGCCCCTAATGCGCAGTATCAGATAGCCGCCCTTACGTTTAGCCAGATAGAGGGGGCAGACAGGGGTTACAAGGCCGCCGAAAGCGCCATAAAGGAGTTTAAAAAACTAGCCGAGCTCTATCCCAGAAACCCATACAGGGATGTAATAGAGTTGAGACTTCAAAAGTGCCGAAATGTCCTTGCGGAGCACGAGTTTTATGTGGGCAAGTTCTATCTCAAAAAGGGGGCATTTAAGGCGGCCATTGGGCGATTTAATACGGTCATGGAGAAGTACAGCGATTTTACCGCCATCAGTGAGGTCTATTATCACATGGCTGTGTCATACAAGGGGCTTAAGGACAAGGACAAGGCTCGGGAGTATTTCCAGAAGGTCATGGAGGTAGCCAAAGAGGACAAGTTGCGCAAGGATGCCCAGAAGGGGCTTAATTCCCTGTAAAGGGTTGCCTGTGGGCCCCTGTGCTTTGTGAGATGGTGTCTCGGTGATGCCCAGAGGACGGAGAGACCATGAGAGAAATATTCCGAGCCGCCCGTTGACCTCTATACTTTGACCTACTATCCCGTATTTCTATGCCTTGCGAACAAGAGGTGTCTCATCGTAGGCGGTGGCAAGGTGGCTCAACGAAAGGCCATAAAGCTACTTGAGGCGGGGGCATCCCTTGTGATCGTGGCCCCGGCTCTTACCGAAGAATTAACACGACTAAAAGACGATGGCATGTTTACCCACAAGGCTCGGACGTTTATGGAGGATGACCTCGATGGGGTATTTATGGTCATAGCGGCCACCTCTGACAGGCAAATCAATGAGGAGATCGCGGCGCGATTTAACGGCCTCATAAACGTCGTTGACAGTCCGGAGCAGTGCAGCTTTATCGTGCCCTCATCGGTGACAAGGGGGGAGCTAACCATAGCGGTATCCACGTCGGGGGCAAGTCCTGCCCTTGCAAGCACAATACGGCAGGAGCTTGAGGCCATGTATCCCGATGGTTTTGCCGATTACGTGTCGTTTCTGAGGGCCTACAGGCAAGGCGTCCTGGATAGCAACGCCGATGTTGAGCTGAAGGACGCCCTGGTGAAAGAGGCGGCCAGCAAGACTGCCGTGGAGGCAGTAAGAGATGGCAGGCTGGAGGGGTTAAAGGCAAGGCTGCTGGGATATGGCCAGTAATCAGTTGAAGCAGGGAGGTAGTATGCTTGTAAAAGATATGACAGTACAAGAGTTAGAACAGCTTATAAGGCGTGTTGTTGGTGAATTGACAGACCCCGATGATGGCCTGGAACTCACAGACGAACTAAGGGAATATCTCGAAACCCATGCAGACGATACTGACACGGTTGCTCATGAGGAGGTTGTGAGGAGTTTTGAAGCGCAGAAGCATAAGATGGTCAAGAAAGGCGCAGTGTGAGTTTAACAAGCTTGAGATATCAATTGCAAACCGTATCTTAGAAAGAATTGTATCTCTGACTCATGACCTTGATAACATCAAAGCCCTTAAGGGTAAATGGGCTAATCACTATCGTTGTGCAGTAGGCCAGTGGCGCGTTATTTTTGAGCTTAAAGATAGTGACATTATCATTAAAACGGTAGGGTACCGTAGTAAGATTTACAAGACTTAGAGGGGTTAAAGGCAAGGCTGCTGGGTAATAATTAGCAGATTTAGATTTAATTAACTCATGCACTGCCCCCTTCTTTCTCTTTTTCTTTTCTTTGTGCGTATTGGACGGTCTCTTGTTCCTTGCCTACAACGTAGAGGATGCCTTGTTCTTGTGGCTCCTTCCTGAGTCTAATGCCGAGGAAGAGATGGTCTTGTTGGAGTTTTTCTATAAACCTGTCGTAGTCCTCGCACCACTTCCTGGCGATCTCCATGTCTCTCTGCCGCTGATTGGTCGTGATGTCTTGCGACTCTTGCTGCCTCTGTACGACCCTGACCAACCTCGTGGTGAGCTCTGCGTCCTTGTTTAGCTTCAACATGACCTTGTAGCCATTCCATTGCGTGTCGAGATAGACGACCTGTTCTTTCTCTATCCTCAAAAGCAGGTCTGAGGCCAAGGCCTCAACGTCCGAGGAATCGGTCTTATCGCCGGTTGCAAGGGTGTAGCCGAGGGACTCGATGTTGTCCCTAAGTTGACGGATAAGCCCCTGCCTTGATGCGCGCCCCTGCGCCCCTATGACGAAATCAGTCAGCAGTGCAACACCACTGTTGTATTGCTCCTTGCTTATATATCGCTGTGACAACAACGCCTCTATGGTGGGGGAGACATCAGCAAGGCCATCGTAGTGTGAGGCATGATGGAGGAGTCTTTCGAGCATATCCCTGAAGTGATTTGTATATGCCGTGAGCTCTTTTATCTGTCCATAGTGCAGCTTCATGGTGGTTCTGATCAGTTGCAGGCGCTGGGGATACGGGCAATCATCCAGTTCTTTGATTAATGGGGCAAGGTCATGACAGTACTGCTCGTCCAGGTCATTTATCCTATTGTAAAACTGCCTTGCCTCAGCCACAATAGCCTCTCTGCACTGTTGGACGTCTGCGTTGTTGGCAGGGTTACTATCTCTGATGTAGAGGTCTTCTCTGAGTTGAGATGTATCGATAGCTTGTACGATATTGATGGCACTGACAGAGGTAATCTCATGTGCTGGTGTGTCAACGGCCTTTCTTGCCTGCCTCTGTTCTACCTTTATGAGCTCTATCTCAGACTTGAGGGCGCTGTACTGTTGACCAAATCTTACGACGGCCTCCTGCACACCCTGCTGCGTGTTTGCAGATTGGAGTGTGTGGTCAAAGCCCTCAATGCCTCGTAACC
Organism: Nitrospirota bacterium; assembly: GCA_015233725.1. GTDB lineage: Bacteria > Nitrospirota > Thermodesulfovibrionia > Thermodesulfovibrionales > Magnetobacteriaceae > Magnetobacterium. Next base: position 40,274 of record JADFXD010000002.1, read on the forward strand.
TTTCAAGCAGATGGTCATTGTTCTCGATGTGCAGGTTGTCGATCTCACGTTTAAACTCATCTACAGTGTCTTTCAGGTTATTGCGTAGCGATGCAACAAGCTCGGCTCTTTTGGCGTCTTTCTTTGCGTCCTTGAAGGTGTTATAGAGGCCTAACGCAAAATGTGATGCAGCCATAGCCGCACCAGCACCAGCAGCCAGTATGAAAAAGGGGCTTAGTACCGGCGCTGCCGTTATAGCAACCACTGCAATACTGCTCATCGACGGTAATTTTTTCTTACTGTAAATATTTCTGTGATAAGTACCTGCCCTACCAGAAGAGAAGAAAGAAAGGGGCGGCTCCGCCCCCCTTTAGAACCCCCTGCAAGGGCACCAGTGCCCTTGACCCCATAATTCTTAATCCTGATGTCTCATTCTTAATCATATCATCACAGGATTTTTGACAGCAAGAATTTTTTTATCTTTGGTTAGGCACGTTTGTGGTTTTTGGTTGATGCCTTGATATGTGCAGCCGTCTTTGCAGGTTTATCGTGTTTCTTTACGAGCTTATTGCTTATTGTCTTGTGTTGCGTTGTATTGTGTATTTTGGCCTTAGCCTTGTGTTCTGTTGTCTTTACGTGCAAGTGTACCTTTGCCTGTTGTTTGATATTCGCATGCTGTTTGATTTTCACATGAGGTCTTATCTTTGCATGGTCATTTGAATTGTCATCACCTGCCTGTGAGACAGTTGTGTGTGGCGGCATATAAATGACCGTCCCAGGGGTTAATCTTCCATTTGATGACAACTGGTTTAAGTCTCGTAGTATATCTAACTGTACCCTTGCCTTACGAGCGATCATTGCAAGCGTATCGCCTGGTACGGTAATGTAGCTGGCCAGTGGATATCTCTCGCTCTCACTGGCAGCGTTATAGGCTGCAAGGAATGAGTCTTTCTTGCCCACAGGTATCCTCAGGCGGTACTTCTGCATGTATGGGGGTATACACCACTGCCTGATCTCAGGGTTTAGTTCGCGGATCTTTTCAACGGTGGTGCCTGCTGCCCCGGCAATGAAATCAAGCGTGGCAGGCGGGGAGATAATCACCGCATCGAATGTAAACGGGGTACGCACGTCTACATCGTCCATACCGTATTTCTCAGGTGTCTGACCTATCTCGCGTGCTGCCAGGAATTTTGGCACAAACTGTTTGGTCTCATTTGGTATGTGGCTGCTGCTGAAGAGTTTCCAGAAGGAGGTTGTGTTTGAGCGTCTCAGGGCGTTTTCTATATTGAGTTCTCCGGCGTTATATGCCGCAATTGCAAGGTCCCAGGAGCCGAACTTATCAAAGAGGAATCTTAAATAGCTTGAGGCCGCCTTTGTTGATTTTATGGGGTCATGTCTTTCATCCACCCAATAGTTGATTTTCAGGTCCAACCTCTTTGCCGTTGAGGCCATCAGTTGCCAGGGGCCAACCGCATGTGAGGTTGAGTGCGCAAAGATATTAAAACCGCTCTCTATTAAAGACAGGTAGACGAGGTCTCCCGGTATGTTTTGCTCTTGCAGCACCTGCTGCATTACAGGTATATACCTTGAGCCGTGGGTCAGCCACTTAGCAAAACTAGACTTAATCTTCTTTGAAAAATACGTCAGATAGCCCTCTACCACAGCCCTGGCCTTACTGTCAAGGTCGTTATGCCAGTTAAGGCTATTGCCTGCACCGGAGACAGCCAGGATCGGGAGCGCGGTTGTCAGTAACGTCATATCTTCTTGGTCTCCTGGCAGTCTGTCTATTACCATCGGATTGTCTTGCGACACGTGACCATTATGTTGCTTTAGGATATCTTCGAGTGTGCTTACTGTTTCAGGGGTACCTGTATTTTGCGCTGGAGGAGTAGACTTAACGTTGGTTGAGTATTCTACTTGGGTGGTGTTACTGTGTTGCGTTATCGGTGAATTTTCGGTGATTGTCCGCTGTGGTATTTTTTCTGAAGGCATATTGTGGCCTTCCTGGTTTGTTATCTTACTGTCTTCCTTTTTCTCTGCGCTATAATATAGGGCATGGGCAGTAAGAGGCATCATGGCTGCTGCAATTATCACTATGAACCTAATTAGTTTCATGAATGATTATACACCAATAGAATATACTTGTCAAGACATTTTTTTTTGCAATAAATAATCCGGTTTTTTTACCATGACAATAAAGATGAGCCCCACGACAAATAGTAGGGTTATGGATATAATGGCGGGTCTTTGGCTTTTAAAGTGAGTCGATAAGCCACCAAAGAGCAGGGGGCCAATTATCGCCGAGGTCTTACCGATCATGGCGTAGAGGCCAAAAAACTCCGATTCCCTGCCCTGGGGGATGAAGCTGGCGAAGTACGTCCTTGATGCCGCCTGTATGGTGCCAAGCCCCAGACCGGCAGCGGCACACAGCACAAAGAATGTCGTCGTGGTAGTTATAAAGTAGGCGCTCACCGTTATACAGCTCCAGTGAATCAGGGATAGGACGATTACCGGTTTACCACCCCATTTGTCTATCGGGCTGGCCATGAGCATGGCGCCAAGGATGGCCATTATCTGGACGATCAGGAATAGGTATAGGAGTTGTGCATTGGGGACGTGTATGGTCGTAGCGGCGTAGATGCTTGAAAACGCTATAACCGTGTTTGTACCGTCTGCGTAAAAGAAGTAGGCAAGCATGAACCTCTTCAGTTGGCGCATCTGCCACAGTTGCCTGGCATTGTTGGTGAACCCTCCGAGGTGTTTAGAGATACACCCGGTGATATTGGCGGTCTTTTTATCGGTAGGCAGGTATATAAAAGCCGGCAGCGAAAAGACCAGGAAGAACAGCGCCGTCGCTATCCACAAAGACCCAAGCGTCTGTGCCTTGACAAACGGCCAGGCAATGCCAAGAGACAGCAGCGACCCCAGGTATCCAAAGGCAAAACCCCATGCAGAAACCCGTCCGTGATAGTGTCTGTCTGCTATGTCGTTAAGATAGGAGTTGTAAAACACCATAGCGGTCTCAAACCCTATATTGGCTATGACTACCAGGACAAAGCCATAAAACACCATCCCCGGCTTGACTACGTACAGGGCTGCTATGGCTATCACTGAGGTCAACGTCGATGCGGCCATGAACCGCTTCCTGATGCCGCCGTAGTCTGCAAAAGCTCCGACAACAGGCGCCGTGACGGCCACGATGGCCATACTCAGCGATATTACCCGACCCCACCACATATCCCCACTGCCACCGGTGTTGCCAACCACCATATTTACAAAATAGACCGGATAGACAACGGTCATTATAATGGCCCGATAGCTCGAGCTGGCAAGGTCATAGATGCACCAGCTCAGTATCTCTGCCCTCTTCACGTTTTTAAGCGCCTAAACATAAATAAGAAAAAAACGGGACAGCTCTGACTTCAAGTCGCCCACCCAATAGACACTACGGTCACTTTAACCTGCTCTACTATATGCTCCTGAGACAATTGCGCGTGTATGTCTTCATCATGGGAGGGCACAAAGAGGGCGATAGTCACCGAGTCCTTACCGAGGCTTCTTGCATACCTGGCAGCCTGCTCCTTATCACCCCTTAATTCAGAGAGGTTCGTAAGGCTCTTTACCTCAATGATTGCCTCGATATCACCACACCTCAGATGCAGGTCAACCTTCCCATTGCCTGTGGGAAACTCCGGGCTTACAATACACCTGCGCCCAATGGCAGCCTGCAGCCAGGCATAGAGGTGAAAATGCCCAACTGCCTCTGTATAATTCAGATCAGCACGTCTTGGCTGACTCTGCCACGGATTAAACCCCTTTGCAGTTAAGCGCATCAGGTAATCCTTATATCTCTGCAAGAGGGCCGGTAGGTTTAATCTCTCTGATTCAAAGACATCATCCAGGGTATCTAAAAGCTGTAATGCTGGAATTGGAAGGTTATCACCTACCAGTACATCTGTTAGGGCATTGTAAATACGTTCCTGTACAAAGGCAGATGAGAACCGGCAGGTATCAATCTTATCACCCATGTTGTCTGGTACAACTTCTATATCTATGATCCCATTCATATACAGGTAGTTGCACCAATCCTTATCCATACTAAATGGTATATCCGATCTGGTAAACAGACTCACCACCTGCTCCTTATACAAACCCTGCGCCTTCTTGACAAGATTCAATACCGTATTATTCCACTCTCTCCTGAGCGCCATATGGTAGACTCGTTCAAAGAGGGCAATATCTATTGTGGTTGCTATCCCTGGATTATACTTCTCTGTAAGGAGCTCGCCAAACCAGCACACAAGCCCTGGCTGACCTCTGGTCACTTGATAGAGCTTATCAACCACTGTAGGGCCAATGTTTTGTCCACTCTCAGCTATGTACTGTTGAAATAGCTCAGAGACCTCCTCCCTGGTGAAATTTGGTATATGCGTTGACCGCTGGATGTTAAATGGAGAGCCTCGTTCACTATCTACACCGAGCACCGCCCTTACACCAATGAGGGCAAGGCCGTGCAGCAGATACGAGTCTCGCTTAAGGTACATATCTCTAAACATGGTTACCAGTGTATCGATGACCTTGGGAGGTAAGCTGTCAAACTCATCGATGAACAGGATCACAGGATGGTCAAAGATGCCCCCAGCACGGTCAAAGAGTCCTTTGAAAGCCTGCCAATTCTTAGGGATATCTATCCTGCTCTTGAAGGTCTCCCAGATCAGCATAGGGACATTGGTAAGGAAGCTATCCTCGGTATCATCTTTTTTGAGGATCGTACCCTGAACAGACATGGTTCCAACAACAAAGCGGTCGTTATACCTGGCCTGGATATCATCCCTGACCTGTCTCATGATCCAGGTCTTGCCGGTCTGTCTTGGCGCCCAGATAGTAAAATATCGGCCACCCTCATCTATGTCGCCTATTAACTGTCCTGCACACCTCTCTATTAACCCCCTGCGATGTACACAGAAATTCATCCGACAGTCAACCGGACCATATGAATCAAAACTCCTCATAATAGAACCCCCATCAACCCCTCTAATCTTTCTAAAGTAATCTGCATACTTTAATTGTACCAAAAGACCTGAAGACAGGGCAATTTACATTTGACTAAGGATATAAAGAAAGGAAAGAAGGGGGGCGGCGCTGATCAATTATATCTTGTTCACAGTAACTATCCTGTTATTAACGAGACAACAATCGGTAGCGTGATAAAGGAAATTGCCGTGGTAACGACTATTAACAACGCGCACAGGGTGACATCAAGGTTGTACCTGGCTGCTATCAAGAGCGAAACAACCATTGTGGGCATGGCTGCCTCGACGATACACGAGTTCATGGCCACCCCCTTAAGACCAATGCCTCCAGCCACTTCAAAGGCAATCACAGGCCCTAAGGCCAGCTTTATAATCGCGGCAGGTACAACTGCCCATGCGTGTTTTATCTTTGGCAGTGTTATAGCCAACCCAATGCTAAAGATCATCAGCGGCACAACGAGGTTCCCTAGCATAGTCAGTGATTTTAAGACAAACGCCGGCAAGCTCACGTTTGCAGCCTTTAGGGCAACACCGCCGGCAATCCCCCATATGGGTGGCAATAACGCTATAGTCCTGATCGATTGTGTAAGCCTCACGCCCTTGCCCGTCCCATGTACGGAGGCTATCTGTGCTGCCACAAGCCACAACAACGGTGTCGTGGAAAACAGGTCGTAGTACAACACATACCTTGCCGCCCCCTGACCAAAGACCTCTGAAATAACAGGTAAACCCAAAAACGTCGTATTGCCAAAGGCTGAACCTATTATCAGCACGGCCCTTTCAGCGGGGCTTATCTTAAACCACCGCTCCAACAACCTGTAGAGCAAAAACGCCATAGCCAGAGTCAACAGGATCGTCACACTGCTAACAATTGGAACGAGCACGGCCTCAAAATCCAACATCGAGTCATAGAAAATCCTCAGGCACAGGGCAGGCACAAACAGATTCAACACACACGCGTTGATGGCCTGACGGATGTCGTTGGCATCAAGCCCGCCAACCCTCAAACGCCTAAATACTATCCCTGACAGTATGATCAGTCCAAACGATAAAAGCGTATCATGCACAGTCAATTATAGCAAAAGACCAGTTGCAAATATAGAGGCCATCAGCAATTCAGGGTAAAAAAACATGTAACGCCCCAGCGACTGTAAGGAGCGATTTTGATTATGGTGCGTCAAGGGGACTAGTCCCCTTGTGGGTGGGTCTGAGGGAGCCAGGGGCGTCCTGGATCGGTAAAGAAGCGGCTCCGCCCCCCTTCTTTTCTTTTTCTTTGTACCTGCCAACCCCGGTTTTCAGCTCTGCCAACACCTCCTCGTTGCCTGGACCGGGACAAAAACGCAGCCGGTAATGCAGCCTTATCAACCTTGCCAGCTCCTCCTCAGTGATGGCGCCGTGGGGGTGGGGCATCCCGGCCACAAAACCGCCTTGCCTTATACGCTCAAGCCACTCCAGGAGGCTCTCCCACGGATGACGCGGAAGTGTCCGCTGAACGAGTATGCCCTCAAGCTCCTTAAATGGCGACACCACCAAATCAACCCCCTGACGTTGAGAAGTGTCCTTGAGTGGCCTCTTAATCCGCATGGTCAGGGCAAACAACGACCGATTCCTGATCAGGATGTAAGCAAACACTACACCAAATAACCCATATAGAGCATACTGTGCCTGCCCTACCACACCTTCATCCAACCACTTGCGAAATCCAAAGAGAGTATAGTCAAACACGTCCCTAACCGGTTGAAGAAGCGGTGAGTCCCTTTCCTCATCCTCCAGCCACGTAGACGGAGTTGAGTCGATAGCAACCCACCTGCCGTTGTGCCAGGCCACCGACCAGGCATGGGCATGACGCTGACGCACGATGAACTGCCCCCTGGCGCCGTACTCATTGACCAAATAACCGGTAACGTATCGGGCCGGGACATTCAACGCCCTGAGAATCAGCGTTGTGGCCGTTGCATAGTACTCGCAATGACCAGACTTCGTTGTCTCCAAAAAGTCCTCCAGGGGGGATACGCCTGCCGGTGCGGCGTCCTTGCTGCCAAGTGAGTACCTGTAGCCGTTCTGAAATATCAGGGGCAACCTGTAGAGTATCTCTCCCACGGTGAGTCCCCGTAACTTATAATGTCCTATGAAGCTGTCTATAACGGTCTTTTCCTTATCCGTAACGACAACGTCTGCCTCACCAGGTGGAGATGAGACCTCATTACCGGCGTCGTACCTGACACTGTAGGCCAAATAACCAGCATCTCTCTCCACCTTTAGCGTACCGAGGCTGTTTACGTGTAACCGCTTGGCAACGAGGTCATCGATCCCTGTGCTGCCTGCGGGATGGGGAAGGGTCGTCTCGTCATCCGAGTGTGTTGTCTGGATGGTGAGCACGTGGGTGTTCGCTAATGCCTCTGAGCCTACAAACCTCCATGTCTGTTTTTCAGAATCGCGTTTTTTGGCCTCTGGCGTTACCAGTTTAAACCTCTTTTCGGAGACGTGCCAGTTGGCATTGTCGTAGACATCGTACACTGCATTGATTAGGAGCAAAGGGTTGTTGCTGGTGACCTTCATAATTATGCGGCTTGACTGCTTGAGCCTGCCCACGTATCCAATCTGTGTCCTGGTCAGGGTCGGGTCGGAGCGTTTAGTTGCGTTCATATAAAGGTTTGCCTCAATGTCCGCCAGGTAGTATTGCAGACGTGGCAGACTGCCTTGCCCCCAAAAGCCCAATAAACAGACGATCAACGACAGGCACAACCAGTGAACTACGCCAAATCGTCGGCTGCGCTCGGGATAGAGCGCCCAGAGAGACAGGATCGCTGCACCAGGGAAATACCACTCGGAATCGTAATCGGACACGCTCGCGGAGGCCACCAGGATGGGAAGTATGGCATAGCTGAAGTCGATACCTCGATCCTGGGATATGTCATGAATCCCCTTGAGCCTTCTCCCGATTAACATAAACAGCGACCGCACAGGGATCATCCCACGCTCACTGTAGTACTGCACCAGCAGGATTGGGCTCATAAACACTGGCATCCACTTTATAAATGGCATGACCCAGACACGTTTGTTGGTCCCGGAAAAATACAGGTAGATCAGGAAGGCAAAGCACAGTATGGTCACAAGGTTGACAAGCGCCCTGAACCGCTCCTGGCCGATGTCAAGCCGCAGCGGTATGAACCGTGCCGACTCAAGCGCTACACCAAGGGCAATAGCCAGTGTCAAGGCCTGTTCGTGCCAGCCCCAGAAGACAAATGCCGACCCGATTAATAAAGGTGACACGCCGCCTCTATTGATCGGGAAAGGCAGTTCGCCTTTCACGATCTCCCCCCTGTCAACTGCCTCAGCCCTTCCTGGATATTGGACGTCTCTATCATGGTTACAACGGAGCTGTAGGGTGGTCGCAGCAATTCCCCTAATGTGTCATCTACCGGCTTCTTTGACGCTACAGGTTGCACCTGCTCGTTGTGTAGCATGATGACCCTAAAGGGCAGACCGCTGGCCAGCAGGTAGTCCAGGAGCTCCTTTCTGGCACGGTCGTACTGGATAAAGACGCAGAGCAGGCTGCTCGTTATTGAGAGCCTCTTTTTGACGCTGTTGGCAAGCACGCTAAAGTCCTTGTCCTGACACAGACTCACACCGGCCAGTAGTTCCAGGGCGTCCACCCTGTGAGCCAGCCCCCTGCCTGTGGTAAAGCAGTAAACGTCGTTCTCTACAAAGATGAGGTCAAGCAGTGAGTCCTGATCATTGATAGAGACGATCAGCGAGGCCGCTATGCTGACGCAGACCTCAAAGACGCCCTCAAGTGATTGCCCCTGTAAGCCAGAGACATTAATTGAGCCAGAGGTATCCATTGAGCCAAAGGTGTCCATAACGAGGACATGTCTGCTGAAGAATTCCTCCTGATACTTTCTGACCACCGGCTTGTTGGTCTTTGCCCAGCTCTTCCAGTCTATGATGCGGATCGGGTCACCGGGGGCGTAATCGCGCAGGGCATAGAACTCCCCCGACTCCCCAACGGACATGGCAAGGGCAACGCCCCCCTGGTTGTGCATCCGTCCACCGCTGAGGTAGATATCCGGCATCGCATAACGCTGCGGAAGCACCATAAGGGACTGCTCCAGGGGGACCTTGATTACCGCCCTGAACAACCCCAACGGGTCATTACGCGCTATTAGCACGGTCTTAAATATTATCTTTCCCCGTCGGTTTGGGGTCAGGTTCAACGTGACCTCGCAGCTTGACCCCGTATAGAGCTCCGGTATGGCAACGGCCCTTGTCACTGTAACCGCCGCTGCCCTGTCAACCAGGTAGCGCCACACGGATCGGACAACGGCCTTGCAGTCCAGGAAATCCCGGAGTGTTGGTCGTGGGTCCTCGAGGAGGTCGATGACCTCAAGCCCCCTCTCCAAGGGGTGAGCCACCCCTGGCATAAAAGCCACTGCAGGACGCTCCTGCTTTTGTTTCGTTGAGGGGGCCAACTCTATTTGCAGTTTGTAGGAAAACTCGGTCTGGGCGCTGACGTGAGGCGGCAGGATTCGGCTGACCCTGACCGTGAGGCTAAATCGCAGGGCATAGAGTATCGACGTCACAACCATCACAAACAGGAGTGTAAATATCTCATACGCCATTGTATGGCGCATGTCCATTCCCAGGATGCCTGCAAATATCATCGCAGCGAGCGTGAACTTCCCCGCCTTGGTAAAACGTGTATTTATCTTGAAAAACAGGCCTGATGTATACCAGTGTAAGTAATACGCAAGGCGATGGCGTCCCGGGGCGGATAAGAAACTGGGGCGACGCATTACGCCGGACAGGGTACTGTCCTGAGGATGTCGTTGACGATATCGTGAGCGCTTGCACCCTCAAATACAGCGTGAGGGTCCAGTGCGATACGATGAGCCACAACGGCTGCTGCCACCTCCCTGATGTGATCCGGTGTAACGAAATCGCTGCCATCACAGAGGGCAAGTGCGCGGCTGACGCTCATCAGGGCAATGGATGCCCTGGGGCCGGCTCCGAGCTTGACGTCCTTGACTATCCTGCTCTGGTGCGTTATATCAACGATGTACTTACACAGCTCGCGGCTGATATAGACATTTTTAGTGGCCTCCTGGACCGTCTTGATTTCGTTGACCGAGATGCAAGACTCTATGGCCGCCAAGGGGTGTGAGTGCAGTTGGGCAGTCAGGATGTCGGTCTCTCTTTCGGCGGAGACGTAGCCGAGGCTCAACTTCATGGTAAACCGGTCCAGCAGGGCCTCTGGCAGTGGGTAGGTGCCATGAAACTCAACAGGGTTCTGCGTGGCCAGTACGAAGAACGGATCGGCCAGCGGATATGATGTGTCATCCACCGTGACCTGCTGCTCCCCCATGCACTCCAGCAGGGCTGATTGCGTGCGCGGTGAGGCGCGGTTGATCTCATCGGCAAGCAGGATGTTTGTAAAGACCGGCCCCCTGCGAAAAGAGAACCTCTTGACCTCGGGGTCAAACATGGATATGCCAACGATGTCAGAGGGCAGGAGATCGGGCGTGAACTGTATGCGCTTGAAATCGGCATGTATGGTCTTTGCAAATGCCTTGGCCAGCATGGTCTTGCCCGTGCCCGGAAAATCCTCAAGCAGGACATGTCCACCGGCACAGAAGGCCGCTATCAGCTTTCTTATCGTTGTGGCCTGTTCCATGATAACGCCGTTGAGGTTGTTACGCAGGCGCGCGACGATGTCCGAGACCTCGATAAGGTTGTTTATTGTATGTTCAGCTTGCATTTATCGTAAGCAATCGCATATAATCAATCTAAAGCTGGTATATATTACCATATGTAAAATTGCTTAAACAAGGAGTGTAATATGCTTGAAAAGACAAAAGAGGTGTTATCTGTAGTAGTGTTTGTCCTATCGATGATAATATGTCTGCCTTTAAGCGCCTATCCGGATGCCCTTGACAACTGGCACTGGAGAAATCCCTTGCCAACTGGCAACGGACTTTCCGGGGTTAGCTATGGCAGCAGCACATTTGTTGCCGTGGGCAATGGCGGTACAATCCTGACCTCTCCCGACGGTGTGACTTGGACTATCAGGACATCCGGTTCTTCTCAACCGCTTTCCGCGGTTAGCTATGGCAACAACACGTTTGTTGCCGTGGGAGGCAGCACAATCCTGACCTCTCCCGATGGTGTGACATGGACTCAGATGACCTTAGGCGTTTATGCTTCTCTTTCTGCGGTGAGCTATGGCAACGGCACGTTTGTGGCCGTGGGGGGTGGCGGCGCAATCCTGACCTCTCCCGATGGCGTGACATGGATACAGAGGACATCTGGGGCTCTTAATGCACTTTATGCAGTGGGCTATGGCAACGGTATATTTGTTGCCGTGGGAAGCAGCATAATCCTGACATCCTCCGATGGTATAACCTGGATACAGAGGACATTGGGCTTTGCTGCCTCTCTTTCTGCCGTAAGCTATGGCAACGACACGTTTGTGGCCGTGGGCGGCAACATAATCCTGACATCGCCTGATGGCGTAACATGGACTAAGAGGACATCCGGCACTACTGCCTGGCTTTCTACGGTTAGCTATGGCAACAACACGTTTGTTGCCGTTGGATATGAAGACTCAACCACAACTAAGTACGCAATCCTGACCTCTCCCGATGCCTTGACATGGACTAAGAGGGCATCCGGCACTCCTGCTTCTCTTTCAGCGGTAAGCTATGGCAACGGCACATTTGTTGTCGTGGGCGATAGCGGCACAATCCTGACCTCTCCAGACGGTGTGACCTGGACTAACAGGACGTCCGTCTCTTCTGCCTATCTCTCTGCGGTGAGCTATGGAAACGGCACATTTGTTGTCGTGGGCGATAGCGGGACAATCCTGACATCGCCCGACGGTGTGACCTGGACTAACAGGACATCCGTCTCTTCTACCCATCTCTCTGCGGTAATCTATGGCAATGGCACATTTGTTGTCGTTGGCGATAGCGGGACAATCCTGACATCGCCCGATGGTGTGACATGGACTCAGAGGACATCTGGCGCTTCTGAGGCGCTTAAAGGAGTGAGCTATGGCAGCAGCACGTTTGTGGCCGTTGGAAGTGTGGCCTCAACCCAAACAAACACCGTCCTGACCTCCCCGGATGGCGTGACCTGGACTAAAAGGACATCAGGTGTTGCTGGAGTGTTTACAGGGATAGGCTATGGCAACAATACCTTTGTTGCCCTTGGAAGCATCTATGACTCGACACTTAGCACTACCGCATTTATCCTGACCTCGCCCGATGGTGTGACATGGACTCAGAGGACTTGGACCGCCAGAGCCTCTAATTCCCTCCATGGAAAGGAAGTAGCCTCTCACCCTAACGCCATGGGTTATTATGAAAATTTTAATGGAGTGAGCTATGGTAACAACACGTTTGTTGTCGTAGGGAGTGTGTTTGCCTCATATGTTACTTCAAGTATAATCCTGACGTCGTCCGACGGCGTAACCTGGACAATGAAGAACCAATCAGGCCCTAATGACTGGCTCTCCGCTGTGATCTATGCCAACAACACATTTGTTGCCGTAGGAAGCAGCGCAATGTCAGGCCAGACAATCCTGACCTCGCCCGACGGCGTGACCTGGACCAAGAGGGCTGGATTCCCTTCTGTTTCGCTCTCTGGAGTAAGTTATGGCAACAACACATTTGTTGCCGTTGGAAATGGCGGCACTATCTTGCAGTCTGATAAGCTGGAGAGCACAGCTTCGCTTAAGATAACCTCACCCAATGGAGGCGAAACCTGGTTGGCTGGTTCCTCACAGACCATCAGGTGGCAATCGGCTAACCTGACACAGGACGGATTACTGTATCTCTTCTATTATGACGGAGGTACGTGGCAGTATGTAACGGCTCTGTCATCCGATAAGACATCATACACATGGCAGGTGCCAAATACGCCAACGTCAAGTGCATACATCCTTATAGGTTCCTGGGCCAATAATAAATGGGAGGCCTCTGATATCAGCGACGGGGCATTTACGATAACCGCCTCTGCTACTATCCCTGCCATACACATAACCTCACCCAATGGTGGCGAAGCCTGGTCGGCTGGTTCCTCACAGACCATCAAGTGGCAATCGTCTAACCTGACACAGAGCGGGTACCTGTATCTCTTCTATTACGACGGAGGTGTGTGGCAGTATGTAACGTGGCTGTCTCCCACTAGTACATCATACACATGGCAGGTGCCAAATACGCCAACGTCAAGTGCATACATATGGATGGGTTCCTGGGCCAATAATAAATGGGAGGCCTCTGATATCAGTGACGGGGCATTTACCATATCAAGCCCTCATTAGGTATTTGAAATGTTGCGTATAATCAGCCCACCGTCAATAGAGTAAAAAGTGGTCAAGGGCACTGGTGTGCCCTTGCAGGTGGGTCTGAGGGAGCCAGGAGCGTCCTGGAGCGTAAAAGAGGGCAAAGCCCTCCCTTCTTTTTCTTTATGTTTGCAAAGTCATAAATCCATCGAGGTATCGATCAACGTTGGGGGGTCTCCGTTGCCCTGAGTATCTACGCTGTCTGGGATATCTCCGTTGCCGTTGCCTGACTCCCCGATGTCAGTGGGAGTGTCCAGCCGCAGGTAAGAAGTGGAGCTTGCACCGGCCTCTCTGGGGGGCGTATCGACTTCAGTGGTTATGCTGACAGGTTCGACTGCAGGCTTAACCGGCTGCTGTTGTGGGGGGTCGGAAGTGAAAGCGTCGCAGACTCTATTACCTTGCCCGGTTGTAAGCCATCTGATAAACTCAAAGCTATCACGGTAGTTTACAGAGGGATGAATCAGCGGATTTACCGCCATGACATAATTATGATTATTAAGCACAGGGTTGTTGTCCACAAAGACGTCGAGTTTGAGATTTTCCGCGGATTTCATATCTTCAAACGCGGCCTTATCGGTGATGGTATATGCCATGAGCCTTTCAGTCAATCTGAGGGTATCGGACATCGACTGTCTGGTTTCGATGTACCATGACTGTGCCGTTGGGTCAATCCCCAGCGACCTCCACAGGGCCATCTCCTGCATATAGACCCCGGAGTTATCCCCGCGCGAGATAAACAGACCGCCATTCCCACACGCTATTGCCCTTAGGGCCTCTTGTGGTGAAATGCCAATTCTCAGTTTAGCCGGATTCGAGTAGTGACCAACCAGCAGAAGCTCATTACGCTTTAGTCTGTGTATCTCAACGAAACACCTGTCGGAGGCAGGAGCATTATCGGCCTCAGTATTATAGTCGGCGTTGAGTGTAGCAAATGCCATGTCGATATGCCCTCTCTTGCCAAGCTCCAGGGCCAATCCCGAAGAGACGGGGGAGACGTGTATCTCTATGCCCTCTTTTTCCATATACGCAGGGATTATGTCTTGCATACACCCGCTGTCAATAATACTCGTCGATACTGCACACCGGATTTGCCTGGTCTTTGTGCGCCGTAGCTGTATCTCCATCTCGGTACATTTCGTATTGACCTGCCTGAGTCTCTCGGAGATCACAGATGAGAGGTTTCTGTAGAGCTTAAAACACAGACTTTCACTGGTCTTTCTGAGTACGACCTCGTTGATCTCGATAACGGTACAATCCGTCTGTGCCGTTGCCGTGGCTGACCGCAGGGATTGATCCAGTATGGCCATCTCTCCAAAACAGGCGCCCTGTCCAAGGGTGGCAATGGTCTTTTCATTATCAGCTACCTTCTTTGAGATCGTAACATTACCGCTGACAATAACGTACATCTTCTGTCCGACCGTGCCCTCCTTAAAGATCACCTCTGACTTTGGGAAGTAGACGATCGTGCTCATCTTCATGACCTGATAGATTTCGTTGTGGGTGAAGTCGCAAAAGAAGGTGTAGTTTTCCTTCAGTGAGATGATGAGGTCTCTCATGTCCTTGTCGGTGAGTTCGGGGAGGTCTGCGTACTCCTCCTTTTCGATGGCGTGGAGGAATAGCTCGAGGTCATCGGCCAGATCGGCTGCTGAGGCGTAGCGGTCTTCCTTGTTCTTTTCGAGCCCCCTAAGGACGATCCTGTTTATCTCGTGCGGGATATCGCTATTGATCTCATACAGTGGTTCAGGGGTCTCATTGAGGACGGCCTTGAACAGGGCCTTCAGGGAGTTGGCAAGAAACGGCTTTATGCCAGTAAATAGCTCATACGCCAGGACGCAGAGCGAGTATATGTCAGTTTGGCGGTTAAGGGGTTGTCCAAAGAGCTGTTCCGGTGACATGTAGTTGGGCGTGCCGCTTAAAGATGTCCGTGAGTCGATAGTATCCTTGGACTCTGCCGTGGCAATGCCAAAGTCCATGATCTTTATCTGGCTGTCGTCGATTATCATGATGTTGGCAGGTTTTATATCCTTGTGTATGATACCATTTTGGTGGGCATAGTGCAACGCCCTGGCTATGAGGATTATGATCTTTACCTTTTCCTTAAGTGGCAGCCTTTCCTGTTCCACTATGATGTCCTTTAAGGTCACCCCGTTGACGTACTCCATGAAGATGAAGTGAGTGTCTTCAAACTTCTCCACGTCGTAGATCATCGTGATGTTTGGATGGTGCAGCTTACCGAGATTCTTGGCCTCCTGGAGATTCCCCGCGGTCTTGGCGGCAACAATCCTCTCTATAAGCGTATCATACCCCTTGTATACAACCCCCTGCGCCCCACGCCCTATCTCCGTGAGGTTTATATACCTCCCCAAGTTAAGCAGCATCGACCTCTACCTCCATTTTATGAAGAAGAAGAAAGAAAGAAGGGAGGGCAAAGCCCTCCCTTCTTTCCCTTTCTTTTTCGCTTTCTTTGTCTTTAGAATACGCCTTTGACTCTGCCTGTTTCGGCGTCTACGTCGACGCGTCTGTAGGCGGGGTCTGAGGATGTGCCGGGCATCAGTTTTATGTCACCGGCCACGGGGACTACGAATCCTGCACCCTTGTACAGGAGTATGTCTCTTATGATCAGCTTCCACCCCTTGGGTACGCCCTTCTTGTTGGGGTTGTCGGAGAGACTCAGGTGTGTCTTGACCATGCAGGTGCCGAGCTTGCTTAACTCGGGGTCGGATTCTATGTTCTGGGCCTTCTTAAGCGCATCGGGTGAGTACTCAACCCCTTCTGCTGCATAGACCTTTGTGGCAATGGTGTGGATCCTCTCCCTTAACGGCATCTCAAGGGGGTAGAGGAACTTGAATTCGTTTTCTTCGTTACAGGCGTCAATGACAGCATCCGCCAGTTCAAGGGCGCCCTCGCCGCCTTTTTCCCAGTGCCTGGAGACGGCCACCCTGGCCCCTACTGCCTCTGCCATCCACTTAACGGCATTGATCTCGTTGACCGTATCCGTGTAGAAGGCGTTGATACAGACAACCGGATTGATACCAGCGCTCTTGATCGTGTTGATATGGTGGACGAGGTTTACACAACCCTTTTCAGTCCACTCGACGTTTTCGCCCTTGTACTCATCGGGGATCGGCCTGCCTGGAACGGGGATCGGGGCGCCACCGTGACACTTCAGTGCCCTCACCGTTGCCACGATGACAGCCGCGTGTGGCTTTAGACCAGAGTACCTGCACTTGAGGTTCCAGAACTTCTCAAACCCGATATCGGCGCCAAATCCGCTCTCTGTCACATTATAGTCGGCCAGTTTTAGCCCCACCCTGTCGGCAATAATCGACGACTGCCCGATGGCTATATTGGCAAACGGCCCGGCGTGTACCAGGACGGGCTGTCCCTCAATTGTCTGCAGCAGATTGGGGTTTATGGCCTCTATCATCCACGCCGTCATGGCCCCTGCAACTTCCAGGTCTTCCGTGGTGACGGGTCTACCATGACGGTCATATGCCACCACGATCCTGCCCATACGCTCCCTGAAGTCCTTGAGGTCTGTTGCCACGGCCAGGATC
The DNA here is from genome assembly GCA_015233725.1 of Nitrospirota bacterium. Lineage (GTDB taxonomy): Bacteria > Nitrospirota > Thermodesulfovibrionia > Thermodesulfovibrionales > Magnetobacteriaceae > Magnetobacterium. The sequence goes on from JADFXD010000002.1 coordinate 57,187, forward strand.
GCCATTATCTCCGAGGAGACGGCTATGTCAAACCGACTCTCCATCATCGCTCCATCCATCTTGCCACCGAGGCCGATGGTCATCTTTCTGAGGGACTGGGCGCAGAAATCTATTATCCATGCCATCTGAACGTTCTTTGGGTCTATGTTGAGGCGTTTGAGGTTCCTCTTGAGCAACTGCTCGTCGTTGTAGTTGTTCTCATGCTGCATCCGCGAGGTCAGGGCAACCATCCCCAGGTTGTGGGCGTTCATTATGGCGTTGATATCGCCCGTGAGTCCCAGGGAAAACGGTGTCAGCGGGATGCACTGTGACAGTCCCCCACCAGCGGCCGAGCCCTTGATGTTCATCGTCGGACCGCCAGAGGGCTGCCTGATGACCCCCACGACCCTCTTCTGTCTCTTGCCAAGCCCCTGGACGAGTCCCATAGTTGTTGTCGATTTACCCTCGCCAAGGGGGGTGGGCGTTATGGCCGTGACGTCTATGTACTTGCCATCGGGTTTGCCCGCCATACGGCTTAGAACCTTCTTAAAGTCAACCTTGCCGATGTAGTGACCATGCGGTAAGAGCTCCTCTTTCTCAAGTCCCAGTTCGTCGGCGACCTGATATATCTGCTTCATGTGAGCCTCAGCAGCCTCGGCTATTTCCCAATCGGCGTGTTTAGTTGGATCCAGTGGCATTAGTAATTCCTCCTTTTATCGCTGGTGCAGCCGCACCTAATATTTATTTAATTTGCTAACGTCTATAGCTTATCTATCCTGACTGCGCAGGCCTTGTACTCTGGGGTGCCGGCGATGGGGTCGCGTACCCCAGAGGTCAGGATGTTTGTAAGTGCGTCCTCAAAGTGAAAGGCCAGAAACACGTTGCCTGCCTGTGAGCGTTGAGTTACCTCTGCTTTAACATATATCTCTCCCCGACGTGATGACACCCTGACTTTTTCGCCGTGGGCTATGTTTAGTCGTGTGGCATCGGCGTGGTTTATCTCTATCGTCTCCTCAGGGGACAGCTCCATGATCCCCCTGACCCGCCTTGTCATAGAGCCGTTGTTGTAGTGTTGCAGTCTCCGGCCCGTGATAAGGACATATGGGTACTCTGTATTGGGCAACTCGCCAGAGCCTGCGTGCTCTACGGCTACGAACAGGGCCTTTCCACTGGGACGATTGAACTGCAGCTCATAGAGCGTGGTCGTACCGGGATGGTCTTTGGTAGGACAGGGCCATTGTATACCCTGTTTTTCAATCCGCTCGTAGCTGATACCGCCGTAGTTGGGGGTCAGGCTTGCTATCTCGTCCATTATCTCAGAGGGGTGGGTATAGTTCATCTCAAACCCCATCCTCTTTGAGAGCTCCTGGAGAACCTGCCACTCGGCCATACCGGCAAGGGGTTCTATGGCCTTTCTGACCCTCTGCACCCTGCGTTCGCCGTTTGTGAATGTGCCATCCTTCTCCGCAAAGGATGCCCCGGGCAGGATGACGTCGGCAAAGCGTGTTGTATGGGTGTGGAATATGTCACAGACGACGAAGAACTCAAGGGCGTCAAATGCCTTCCATATATGATTGATATTGGGATCGGTATGGGCGGTATCGGCTCCCATGGTGAATAGCCCTTTGAATGTTCCCTCGATGGCCCTATCAAACATCTCTACGGATTTGAGACCGGCAATGGTTGGGAGTTTTACATCCCATGCCCGTTCAAACTTTTCTCTGACCTCGGGCTTTGATACATACTGGTATCCCGTATATACATTTGGGGCAGGCCCCATGTCGGAGGCACCCTGGACGTTGTTCTGTCCCCTCAGCGCCATTATGCCCGTTGACGGTCTGCCGATATGTCCGCATGTAAAGGCAAGGTTGGCTATAGCCATGACATTTTCAGTACCCGTGTGATGCTCGGTGACGCCAAGGCCGTAGAGGATCATGGCATTTTTGGCCTTTGCGTAGAGGCGTGCTGCCTTTTCGAGCTTGTCTACTGAAACCCCGGTTATCTGTTGGGTGTATTGTGGGGTGTATTTCTTGACGGCTTCTCTGAGTTCATCGAATCCCTCGGTACGGTTTTTGATGAACTCGTCGTTTTGGAGTCCGTCTCTGAGTATGATATGGATAAGACCGTGTAACAGGGCGATGTTTGACCCTGGCCTTAAGTTCAGCCAGACATCGGAGAACTTGACAAGGTCAATACGCCTGGGGTCGCCAATGATGATCCTGGCGCCGTTTCTGATTGCCGCATTTACGTGAAGGGACACTATGGGGTGTCCTTCCGTGGTGTTTGAGCCAAATATAAACAGCACGTCGGCATCCTTTATCTGTTCCAGGGAGTTACTCGCGGCTCCCGCACCCAATGAGGTGGCCAGACCGGCCACAGTTGGGGCATGTCAGACACGGGCACAGTTATCCACATTGTTGGTGTTGAGTGCCACCCGCACCCATTTTGCAAACAGGTAATTCTCCTCGTTGGTGCATCGTGAGGAAGAGAACCCTCCTACACTGTCGGGGCCGTATTTGTTTTTTAGTTCCATGAACTTCGATGCCACAAGGTCGAGGGCCTCATCCCACTCTGCCTCTCTGAATACGGCCATCGGGTCTTTCAGAACCTCCGGGGAGGTATCCGTTACGCCCTCGCGGCGGATGAGGGGTTTGGTTATCCTGTCGGGGTGTTGTATGAAGTCATAGCCAAAGCGTCCCTTTACGCATAGGTTTCCTTTGTTGACGGGGGCGGCGTAGTCGGATGTGACCTTGACGATCTTACCTTTATTGACGTTGAGGTAGAAGTTGCAGCCTGTGCCACAGTATGTACAGGTCGTACGCACGCGCTCAACGCTGCCGACCCGGCCCTTGCCCCGTGCCTGTTTTTCGGTGAGCGCCCCCACAGGACAGGCCGAGACACACTGGCCACAGAACACACATATATCCGGCGTGAGGGGCTTTCCAAAGGCCGTGTCGGGCTTGGAGTAAAATCCCCTGCCGGTCATATCTATCGTGCCCTTCATCACCACGTTCTGACAGATGTTGACGCAACGACCGCACAACACACACTTATTGGGGTCGTAAGAGATGAAGGGATTGTCGTCCTTTTTAGGCAGATTCCACATCTCACCATAGTAATTGTCGTATCTGACGCCATACATATAGACAAGTTCCTGAAGCGTACATGCCCCAGCCTTTTCGCATAACATGCAGTCGTTGGGGTGATTGGACAACAGTAGCTCCAGTACAGTCTTTCTGAGCCTGGTTATCCTGTCGCTATCTGTTGTCACCTCCATGCCTTCCCTGATCGGGGTTGTACAGGACGACAGGGGTCGCCCCTGTCCCTTTACCTCCACCAGACAGAGCCGGCAGCCACCATAGGCCTCCAGGCGCTCGTCGTAGCACAGCGTTGGCACATATATGCCGCTGTCACGGCAGACCTGTAAGATCGTCTTACCACTTGCAGCGGTAACCGTCTTACCGTTTATAGTCAATGTTATCGTATCTTGCGCAATTGCTGTTGTCACTTTAAATCTCCTTTATACTTAATGACGTCTCAGCGTTTATCTACCGCGTTAAACTTACACACGTCATAACACGAGTTACACTTTATACACAGGCCATGATCGATATAGTGAGTCTTTTTCTTCTCACCGGTGATGGCCTTAACCGGACACACCCTGGCACACATCGTACAGCCCGTGCAGGCGTCTTCCTTGATAGTGTACGTCAGCAGTGCCTTACACACGCCAGCCGGACAGCGTTTGTCTATGATGTGGGCATCATACTCGTCCCTGAAGTACTTTAACGTACTCAGTATTGGGTTTGGGGCGGTCTGCCCCAGTCCGCACAGGCTTGAGTCTATGACATCCCTTGCCAAGGCCTCTAGTGTAACCAGGTCGTTGGCCTTGCCCTTACCCTCGGTAATCCTGGTGAGGATCTCCAGGAGTCTCTTTGTCCCCACGCGGCAGGGCGTACACTTGCCGCAGGATTCCGCCTGGGTGAACTCGAGGAAGTACTTGGCGATATTGACCATGCAGTCGCCCTCATCCAGGACGACCATGCCGCCAGAGCCCATGATAGAGCCAACACTGGCCAGCGACTCGTAATCAAGATGGGTGTCCAGGAGACTCTCCGGGATACATCCACCGGATGGGCCACCGGTCTGTACGGCCTTAAACCGCCTGTCCTTTTCTATACCCCCGCCTATACCGTAGATGACCTTGCGCAGGGGGATACCCATCGGCACCTCGATGAGGCCGGAGTTCTTTATCTTTCCAGTGAGGGCAAACACCTTTGTCCCCTTGCTCTTTTCCGTCCCAAGGGAGGCAAACCACTCTGCCCCTCGTCTGATTATGTACGTGACATTAGCCAACGTCTCGACGTTGTTTATGATCGTGGGTTTACCAAACAGCCCCTTTTGTGCGGGAAACGGGGGCTTGCTTCGCGGCATACCCCTGTTACCCTCGATGGAGGCTATCAGGGCCGTCTCCTCACCGCAGACAAACGCCCCGGCTCCGAGCTTGACCTTGATGTCGAACTTAACCCCTCTGCCAAAGATGTTGTCGCCCAGAAAGCCCTTCTGACGAGCATGTTTCAGCGCCAGCTCCAGCCTCTGTACGGCCAGGGGGTACTCAGCCCTTATGTAGACGTAGCCCTTCGTTGTACCAATGGCATACGCGGCGATGATCATCCCCTCGATAACGACGTGCGGGTTGCCCTCCACAACTGACCTGTCCATAAATGCCCCTGGGTCGCCCTCATCGGCGTTACAGATGAGGTACTTCTGCGAGGCCTGCTCTTTGGAGCCAAACTCCCACTTCAGCCCCGTGGGGAAGCCTGCCCCACCCCTGCCCCTTAGCCCCGACAGCTTTATGGTGTCAATGGTATCCTGCGGTGATAGCGTGGCCAGCACCTTTTTAGCCGCCTCATAGCCCCCAACCTTGATATACGCCTCTATGTCCTCGGGGTCTATCAGCCCACACTCAGAGAGGACTACCTTGAGCTGTTTGTCCTCAAAGTTATGGTAGTCCACACCGGCGGCAAACTCCTCAACAGGCTGACCACCGACGACGTGTTCGTTGACTATACGGGCAACCCTGTCGAGTGTTACCTGCTCGTATGTTGTCTTCGTACCATCGATAGAGACGTCCACCAGCACGTCTCTGGCACAGAAGCCTCTACAACCTACCCTGTGCAGGTCGCAGTGTTTTTGGGCATGCAGAGTGGTCTCCACACCAGCACTAGCCAGTTCTACGGAGAACATCTCCATGACCTCCCTGGCCCCGGCCGCTAGTCCCCCTGTCCCCATGCACACGCTTATACTGATCTGTCTACTCACTTTCGTCCTCTCTCATGGCCTTTACCATCCTTAACAACTGGTTTATGTTGGCCTTGCCATGTACCTTTTTGTTGACTATGGCCACGGGGGCAATGCTGCAGGCCCCCACGCAGGCCACCTTTTCGATGGTTATCAGGCCGTCCTTGGTGGTAGAATCTGTCGAGGTTAGAGCAGTCTCCCGCTGAAGCCTTTCAATGAGCTTCTCCGACCCCTTGACGTGACACGCCGTGCCACAACAAAGGGTAAATATGTTTTTTCCACGCGGCTTAAGGTGAAACTGCGCATAGAAAGTGGCAACCCCATAAAACCTGCTAATAGGAATCTCCAACGAATGCGATATGTAGGCAACCGCCTCCTGCGGGATGTAGTTAAACTCATCCTGCAACTGCTGTAAGATGGAAACGAGATTGCCCTCGTTGTGTCGATAGTCTGCGATTATGCTATCCAGCTTTTCTGTCATTTATCCAACTTCCTCTTCAATATTAATATTATCTATGATAATACGCATATGAACCTAATCATATGAATTATCTAATCCCTCACACCTGCCACCGTAGGGAGCAAAGTGATCAATCTTTTCAAGCAGTAGTTTCTTGGCCTTGAGCCTATAGGCATCGAGTATACCCCTGACCTCGGGGTATTTGATAGAGAGGATAGCGGCGGCCAGAAATGCCCCATTGGCGGCGCCATTAATGGCAACAGTGGCCACTGGGATCCCCGATGGCATCTGCACGGTTGACAATAAGGCATCCATACCATTTAACTCACCCGATTTAATTGGAACACCGATTACGGGCAGCGTAGAGTAAGCTGCAATGGAGCCGGCCAAGTGGGCAGCCATCCCGGCCCCGGCGATGATGACCTCAAGCCCTCTGTCCCTGGCAGTCCTTGCGTACTCCGCCGTGATCTCGGGCAGTCTGTGTGCCGAACAGACCTTCATCTCATATCTAATACCCATGTCCCTGAGCACTTCTGCTGCCCTGGACATTACAGGCATATCACTGGCGCTGCCCATCACGATCCCTATAACAGGCCCTTCGCTCATATGTCCCTCCAAGGGGTGAGGCACCCCCGCCATAAAATGGGGTGAGGCACCCCTGCCATAAAAATGAAATTGGCAGAAGTTTGCAAATAGCAAACAACACTGATAAGAATAAATTCTAACATATTTCACCCAAAAATAGAAGGCAAATTTATTTGAGGAGGTGGGACAGTGGTTGTGTTTTAGGCGTTGAGGTTGTATAATAAAACTATGCCATTGACGTTACCAATAGAAGTGTATGAGGCGTTTGAGAAGGGGCTCGGTTATGAGGAGTCTAAACATGTCGTGAAGGCCTTTGAGACGGCAATCTCAGATATCACCGATTACAAGTGGCAAACCAACAAGGAAGAAATCTTGTCGGAGGTGAGAAAGGAATTCTCGGAAGTAAGAAGAGAGTTCTCGGAGCTGAGAAGAGATTTCTTGGAGCTGAGAAAAGATACGGACAGGAAGTTCTCCGAGATGGACAGGAAGTTCTCCGAGCTAATAGACAAGAAGTTCGGAGAGGTGGACAAGAAGTTTGCGGAACTGGATAATAAGTTCTCCGAGCTAATAGACAAGAAGTTTGCGGAACTGGATAATAAGTTCACCGAGCTAATAGACAAGAAGTTCGGGGAAGTGGATAAGAAGTTTGCCACAAAATCTGACTTGGCCTTGTTAGAAAGCAGGATTAGCGAACGGTTTACCCGCCTCGAGGGTAAAATGGACGGCGAGTTTAAGAGAATCGATGGTGAGTTTAAGAGAATCGATGGCGAGTTCAAGGCCATGCGACTTGAGATGAAGATATTCTTTCTGCTTATCGCCTTATTGATCCTTGCCACCAATCCCAGGGCGCTTGACATGATCGCCAAGGTCTTCGGCTTTGTGAAGTAGAGCACTCCCCCTCATATCTGAAACACCCCTGCCCTAAGACCACTGACCCCACTGATCAAAGGCTATAACATCCTCTCCTGCCTGGCATACTGCCATGCAATATACGGACTTATAGCAACTTGGCACAGCCAGGCTCTGCCACATGGATATGGTCTCGGCATCACTTACCCTCCTTCTGTAATCGGAAGAATCCTTGCTAAGTAAGAGAGCATAAACGTTTATAACAATATCACCCCCTAAGATAAAGAAAAAAGGGAGGCGGCTCCGCCCCTCCCTCGGACCCACCCCGCAAGGGGGCCAGCCCCCTTGACCCCTTCCTGCTCGTTATAGTTATTTATGATTTCCTGCTTATTGACAACACCTTTTGCTTTTATTTACCATCTTAATAGATGTAAGATGCAGACAGGGACGCACAAGTCTCTTGCACTACCATAAACTAATTAAGTACCCTTTGGAGGATTTTATGTCTGAATTTAGTGAGTCACAGTGGGCTAGGCTGGAGTTTAGCAGGGACTATGTTGACAATGCCGACAATTTCATTGTACAGCGCGCGATGATGTTTGATGTCTTGATGTCGTATTACAGGCACTTTATGCTTGGCAGGGGCGACGTCAATGCACGCGGTATCCTCGACCTTGGTTGCGGAGATGGCGTTATCACGCACATGCTGCTGAGGCTCGACAACGACGCCCACGCCACGCTTGTGGATGGCTCAGTCGATATGCTCGATAAGGCCAGGGCAAGGCTGAAGGGGGTTAGTGGCGTCAAGTTTATTCATGCCTCATTTGAAGAAATCATCGGGGATGATATATTGCCAAGGGGGGTTGATTTTGTCGCCTCATCCCTGGCAATCCACCACCTCAACATGACTGCAAAGACGCTGCTTTTAAGGAAGATATACGACGCCTTAAAGCCCGATGGACACTTCCTCAATATAGACGTAGTTATAGCTCCTTGCCAGTCGCTGGAGGATTGGTACATGGCACTATGGAAGGAGTGGATTATCCAGAGGCAGGCCTCTCTGAGGCTGGAGGCGAACTACGATCACATCCCGGCTAAATACAAGTCACTCGGTGAGAATCAACCAGACACCCTGGATGACCAACTAGAGGCAATGAGAGACATAGGATTTTACGACACCGATTGCTTTTATAAACACGGGATATTTACGATATTTGGCGGTAAGAAGTAAGAAGATGAGATCAAGAACATATCCCTTTTCTTCGTCTTCTCTACTGCAGAGTATAATACGCCCCTGACTGACATGCCTTGCACAGTATCTTGCCATCGACCACACTCTCTCTGGCGTCGGAGATGTGTTCGGCGCATTGGCTGCATACGACTCGTCTGAGGGGTTTGCCGGGCATATCTTCTTGGCGGACGTTAAGGGATACTTCCATGCACCTGAACAGTTCTTCATTTGTCATGACCTTGTAGGCCTCGCACTGGGCCTGCATCTGGTCATCGATGTGGGGGAAGCGGCGTTTTGCTATCTCCCTGGCCTCTTCAATGGCCAACACCCTGATGGCGTGATTTGTCCTCAGGTTTAAAAACGTGGCTGCCATCTTGCCGTAGTCAACGTATTTTAATGTCCGGTGTCCCAATGTACAACCCGTTACCGATGTAATGGCGTCAGTGGCACACCTGTCGATCTCCACATAGACGATCAGGTTTTTTCTATCCCTACCCTTTGGCTCCTCTATGCCGATTATGGTAAGCCCCAATATCGACATCCTGACGCCAAGCACCTGCCCAGCACACAAATGCCCATGTATCCTGGCCGACTCAGCCAACAGTAGATCAAAATTATAAGCCATCCTGTTAATAGCTTAAACCACAAAAAGCATATGTGTCAAGGCGTCAAAAAAAAAAAGAATAGGGACGGAGTCACCCCTGGCTCAGGTTGTCGCACCTTTTTTCTAATGCGATTGCCCTGAACTAACCATACTCAACCCAAATTAAGCTCACGGCATTGTGGTATAATAGTCGCATAAAGTACATGCAGAGGTGGCATCAATGAAAAGTAAGTCGGTCCTGACCCGATCCTGCCATAGTCATACAGGTAGCAGCTATGAGCGGGTATGTGGGACAAATGCCCACTTTCCCTGGCGATGACTGCCGAGAGACAGTTTATAATACATTTGTTGAGGGCATTTTTCCTGATCTGCCTGGATGTCATGGCCTTTTATACGTCGCTGTTTGTTGCCTGGTACATCCGGGACGGCATATTGCCCCTGGTGTTTAATTGGAGCCGCTCCTTACAGCTCTTCACTGCTCCAGGACACTCCTGGTTCTTTACTGCTCCAGGACACTCCTGGTTCTTTACTGCTCCAGGACACTCCTGGTTGCTGGGCGGGTTGACCGAAAACTTCTCTTTTGGTATGTATGTGGGGCTGTGGTGGGTGCCAGTTACTTATGTGTCTTTCAATGCCTATAGCGGTATGTACAGTGCCAGATTGCCCTTTTGGGATGATACACGGAGGTTGATTACCAGTCTTACGCTGATTATGTTGATTGTCATGATGATCGTCAATATTGGACAGATGTCGGCAGAGATATCACGGGTGATCCTGGTGTTACTGTGGTGTATATCGCTTGTTGTCTTTCCTGTATATCGACTGTTAGGCAAAAAAACGCTTTTTAGATTCTGCGTCTTTAAGACCAAGGCGCTCATACTTGGAGCCGGTAATACCGGCAGGCTGATTAATCAATGGCTGGCTCGTGAGAAATCTATCGGCATTGAGGTTGTGGGCTTTTTAGATGACGACCAGGAAAAGATAAACACCCTGGTTGATGGCAAGAGGGTGTTTGGAGGTATAGGTGACTATGCGCCCTTGATCAAAAACCTCAGGACAAGCACGGTGATAATTGCCATGCCCTCACTTGGCCCCAAGCGTATATCCACGCTTGCGTTTCAACTGCAACTGTGCATAAAGGACGTCATGATCGTCCCAGACCTCTACGGTGTGGCGCTGTTGAACACGGAACTATTGCACCTGTTTTATGAGGAGATATTCCTGTTAAAGATCAAGAACAATCTCAAGTTTGTCAAAAACCGCGTCATAAAGCGTTTGTTTGATATTGTCTCGGCTATTGTCTTATTACCCTTGTTGTTGATCATTGTTGGGATTATCGGTCTGCTCATAAAGCTGGAGTCGCGTGGGCCTGTTATTTATTCGCATCTGAGGATTGGCAAGGGTGGGAAGCCATTTAAGTGCTACAAGTTTCGCACGATGGTCAAGGACGCCGATGCCGTGCTTGCCACCCTCCTAAAGAGCAACTCCAAACTCAAGGAGTGGCAACAGCGCTACAAGTTGACAAACGACCCGAGGGTCACCCGATTTGGCGCCTTTCTGAGAAAGACCTCGCTGGATGAGCTGCCACAGATATTTAACGTCCTCAAGGGAGAGATGAGTATTATCGGTCCGCGACCAGTGACCGAACACGAGGTGGAGACCTACTACAAGGAGCTGGCCGAGGCATGTTTTTCCGTGTTGCCTGGCATCACGGGTCTGTGGCAGGTCTCAGGCCGCAACGACACAACCTACGACTACAGGATCAGACTCGATAACTGGTACATCATGAACTGGTCACTGTGGCTTGACATCGTCATACTGATAAAGACTATCTCGGTGGTGTTCTTTATGAAGGGGGTGCGGTAAGATTGCCTTACGTGGATAAGTACCTGCTAAGGAGGCTCTACAACAGCCTCAAGCTGCGACCTCTCAAGATTGCCGCCATCAGGGCACTGGAGGCATTTAGTCTCCCCGTCTATCGCCTTGCCATTGATACCAACAACGCCTGTAACCTGCGCTGTATCATGTGTTACATGTCTCTTAAGCAATTCAGGGGGCAGCTCAGGGTGATGCCCCTTGAGGTCTTTGACTCCCTTGCCAGGGACATCTTCGGGATGGTGCGGGTATTGGAGCTCTCCTGTGGGTATGAGCCGTTTTTGACGAAGGGGTTCCTGGACTATCTGAGGGTCGCAAGGCGTTATTGTCATGGCTACATCAGCGTATGCACCAACGCGACCCTCCTGAACGATGACGTCATTGGCCGGATCGTTGCCGAGGGCTTGCTGGATGAGGTCATCGTCAGCATCGATGGCCTTACCGAGGCGACCTACAACGGCATCCGGCCAAACGGGGATTTTAAACGCGTCCTGGCCGCTCTTGGGTCTATCAAGGCTCATCGTGGTAAGGGGTCTACTCCGGTGGTCAGGATAAACTACACCATGCTGCGGTCAAACGTCGAGGAACTGAGGCATATCTATGAGTTTGCCAGGGAGTATGGCGTTGGCATTGTGCAGTTGAGGCACGCGAGGCTGGCCAGGCCATTTGACGAGCTATTTGGGCAGTCGCTGTTTTACCATCAGGAGCTGTACGACAAGACAATAGGTGCATTAAGGCACCAGTTTGATGTCGCCAGCCCGAAGATCGTGTTGATCCATCCGCCGTTGTTTTCTCAGAGGGAGACAACAATCAATGTCAGGTCTCCAGGAGCGTCCTGGAGCGGATCAAAAAAGCAGTGTGCGTATCCGTGGTTTTACTTCATAATAGCCAGCGACGGGGCAGTCAAGCTCTGTCACAGCGGCGTTATCGGCAACATCAATGAGCGTCCATTCAGCGCTCTTCTGAGGTCGGATCGGGTCAGGGACATCCGCCGTCGTCTGCTGAGGGGCGAGCACAAGGCGATCTGCGCCGATTGCCTGACGATCAACGACGTCAGCGACATCAGACAACCAGAGGCCTTCATCCGCCCCGATAAAGACTACAGGCCATATGCGTAAGAAGAAAAGGGAAAGAAGGGGAGCGCCTGGCCGCCCTCCCCTCAGACCCCTCCCGCAAGGGGAGGGGTGAGGCACCCCGGCCAACAAGAAGTCCCCTTGACCCCTTCCTGCGATAGTTGTTATAATATTTCTTAGTATTCTATTAAATATCAAAAGGAGGTTGTAGATGTCTGAGATAACGATATTACATTTATCGGATTTGCACATGGAAAAAAGTAATCTTACAAAACCTGAGGTTGTTATGAAAGCACTGTTTGAGGATTTAAAGCGTCTTAGGAATAATGAAGACCTGAAACCCGATCTTGTTTTCTTTACAGGTGATCTTGTGAAGGATGGTAGCAAAGATGAAGAGTTTAAACGTGCAAAAGAGGAATTTATTACGCCCTTAATGAAAACTTTAGGATTGTCAGAGGATTGTTTCTTCCTTGTCCCTGGCAATCACGATATTGACAGAGATAAACAGAATCAGAATAAGGATACAATTTTCTATATCAGGGCGTTATATAAGAACAAAGATGAGCGTGACAAGTTTTTTGATAATAACAAGATGGGTTTACAAAAAGGCAAGTATATGGAGGCGCTGCATTATTTTACAGCATTAAAAAACACCTTGGACTATAGCCATATAGAACACAAAGAAAACAATATGTTTTCTGTCTATAAGCCAACCATAAACGGTGTAAAACTTGGAATTGGCTGTTTAAATTCCGCATGGTTATCATGTGGTGCTAAATTTGACAAAAAGGAACTAATTGTTGGCGAAAGGCAAGTTGACTGGGTATTTGAAGAGATAAGAGATTGTTCTATCAAGATAGCGCTCATGCACCATCATATTGAGGATTTAACGCCGTTAGATGGAAAATGTGTTAAAGATAAGTTACGTAATAATTTTGATTGGCTTTTTACTGGTCATTTGCATATGAATAAACTCGAATTCCGTGAAGGTCCTCAACCTTACGGTAAGTTGTTTCATAGTGTTGCAGGAGAGTTATCTGAAGATAGTGAGGGCTATTATCAAGGTTATACGATATTAAAGTTTGATTTACAAAGTAAGCAAAACACTAAAATACACAAGAGTAAATACCGAGTCTCTTGTCAAGAATTTCTCACAGATACAGATGCTGATAGCAATGTTGTAGACGCTAACCATATGCTTGGCTCTAATTTGATTATTGCTTCCGCAAAAAATGACCCCAGACGCACAAAATAGCTTCACAGGATAAGCGCAACTTGCCTCAAACTGCCTAGTCCATAGCTCAAGCCTCCGCATTACGGGGTCAAGGGGACTTCTTTTTGACCGGGGTGCCTCACCCCTCCCCTTGCAGGGTGGGTCTGAGGGAGGGGCGGCCAGGCGTCCTCCCTTCTCTCCCTTTCCCTTTCTTTATTTTTTTAGCTGCAATCTTATGGGCAAATCTTGTACAATACTATGTAGGATGGAAGCTGGGTTTGATCTGAACATGTTTATCGTCGAGTGTATGCAGGACTGCACGCAGGACAATGACGAGGTTGTCTTTGAGGGCGTGCTGAATATACTTGTCTACGAGGGCTTAATAGGCATTATCCGTGAGATGCAGGAGTATTTTACGCCCGATAACGTTGAGCTGCAGGGACAGGATGCGGATTATCTGACGTTGAATCGTCAGTTGCTTCGGCAGAGGTTGATCCAATACGCACAGGACAAGGGGATTAACCTCAACGAGGCCTCAAACGCCGCCGCCGCCATCGCAGAGCGGATCGATGACGATAACCTCTTTGAGCTTATCAATGTCCTTACGGGCAGCGCCAAAGGCAGCGACATACATACCGCCCGACTCTGCGATCGCTTAAGCAAGGCGTGGGATACGATTGGTCAACAGAAAAACGCTATCGAGTATACCCTCAGGGCACTCGAACTAGACCTCTCATTATACGGGCAGATGCACTCTGCCGTCTCTGAGAGGTATAATGCCATCGGCGTGTCATTTAACGGTATTGGCAGGTTGGATAAGGCAATAAGCTGCTTTAACAAGGCCATTGAGGTAGACCTGAGCATCTTTGGCGAAAATCATCCGAGGGTCTCTGCCCGATACAACAACCTCGGCATGTGCTGGAGGTCGTTGGGGGATGCCCAAAAGGCCATAGAGTATTATGAAAAGGCTATCAAGATAGATATTGCCATCTTTGGCGACAGACACCCTCGCGTCTCCACGCTGTACAACAACATCGGCCTTGCCTGGGGGACACTTGGGGACCTGCATAAAGCCATAGACTATTACAACAAGGCCCTCGATATAGACCTCCAGCACTATGGCAGGGGCACCCCCGATATTGCCACCATTTACAATAACATGGGGCTGGCCTGGAGGACCCTGGGGGATGTGGAAAAGGCCATCGAATTCTATACAAAGGCCCTGGAAATAGACATAAGCATCTACGAGGACAAGCACCCCAGTATCGCCAGGGACTACACAAACATCGGTACGGTATGGAGCATCATGGGCGATAAGCACAAGGGCATAGAGTTCTATAACAAGGCCCTTGAAATAGATATACTCGTCTATGGTCGTGACCATCCCGATGTTGCCGTCGATTACAATAACCTGGGTATGGCATGGTGCACCCTGGGATTCATTCAAAATGGCATCGAGTACTATAAGAAGGCCCTGCGTATAGACCTCAACGCCTATGGGAAGAAGCACCCCACCGTTGCCATACGCTTTAACAACCTGGGGCTGGCCTGGCGCAACCTAGGTGAATTTACAAGGGCCATAAGGTACTATGAAATGGCGCTCAAGATAGATATCAGCCTCTATGGCGAAAAGCACTACAGCGTGGGCAGGGACCTGAACAATCTAGGCTCCGCCTGGCGTGAGCTCGGGGATAAGGATAAGGGACTTGAGTACTTCACGCGCGCCTTCACTATCTTTTCAGAGTTCTACGGCGCCGATCACCCCACCACTAAGACCGTCAAGGAAAACCTCGATTACTGCAGGGAGTGGAGCCCAAGATAGTCGGCGGGGTTTCGTGTTATACAGTCCATGATCAATTCCTCGCTAAAGCCGTTTTTAATGAGTCTCTTTGCGGCCTCAGTCACGGTCATGGAGCCGCCTAATAGGGTGTTGCTTGTGTTTGTGATCCCTCCGGCGTAGTGCGAGGACTTCGTCTCTTTTACCGTGTCGGAGACGATGATTATCTTGTCACTGGCCTTAGCGTTAAAGATCAACGATAGAGTCTTCTGATGCAGGTGGTATGGGTCGGCGATGACCTCTACGTAGATGTCCTTGTTGGTGAGGGCAAAGCCTGCTATGCCGGGCTCGCGATGGTGGAAGGGGCGCATCGCGTTAAATAGGTGTGTCACCCCGGAAGCGCCTGCATAGAAACCGGCCTCTGCCTCGGAATATGTAGCGTTAGAGTGTCCCATGTTGACGAGTATGCCCTTTTCTCTTATCTGTCGTATCATGGGGATTGCGCCATCGAGTTCCGGCGCTACCGTGATTATCTTGACAATGTCTGATACGTCCTCCAATAAATCGGCAAGGGCCTTTTCGGATGGCTTGATAAATGCGGTCTTGTTTAGGGCTCCGCATCGTTCAGGGTTTAAAAATGGGCCTTCGAGGTGTACGCCTATAATCCTTGCCTGACTGATGGCGGTGTTTTCAGAGGATGCCTGCAGCTCCATTGCCTTTCTTACGGTTAATACGTGAAGTCGCATGATGTCTATCTCAGCGGCGTAGATGGTTGGTATGATCACACCAACACCGTTTTGCGCCTGCAGTTCAGCTATCCTTATGATCTGCTTTCTTGATGCCGTCGCCGTATCGAAACTACCTATTCCGTGTGTATGTATGTCTATAACTTCCATATTATATGTACATGTCCTTTCTACCCTATTAACGCTTGCATTTCTATATCCTGTATAATAACAATACCACCCTATGCAATTGCAAGGGCAGGGCAATCGACACCTTTGCTGCCAACAAGAAATAAAGAAGAAAGAAGGAGGGCGGCGGAGCTTCTTTATTCGCTCCAGGTCGCACCTGGCCCTCCCTTCTTTAAAAAGTGCCCCCTTCTCTTTCTGAAAGTTTTATGCTATACTACCCTCGTATGATAAAAAAGGTTGCATACTGCCTCATACAGATGCTCTTGCTGCTTGGATGCGTCCTGGCGCCGGAGAGCGCCCGGGCCTCGGATGAGACACTTCAACCGCTCGTTGACAAGACCCTGAGCTTCTTTAAGCCCCTGAACCAGAGGGTTACAGCAGCCATCCAGGGCAACGTGATAACTGTAGGAAAGGGCACAACGGATGCGGTTATCAAGGGGATGCGCCTGGAAATCTTCCGGGAGGGTGAGATGTTCTATCACCCCGTCACCAACGAACCCGTTGGCCGATTTGAAAGATCAGTGGGCACCGCCGAGGTCATCGACGTTACCCCAAATGCCATAAAGGCAACCGTCCTATCCGGCAAGCCGCAAAAATCCGACATCGCAAGGGTCTCAGCCTCAAAGAAAAGGCTCCTGTTCTATCAGGGCAAGACGATAGACTGGTTCGTCGGGGACGCCTACTACAGACAACTAAAAGAGACAGGCCGATTCGAGCTGATCGACACCTCGCTCGTCACCGATGACCTCACAACGATCCTGGCGGAGGCAAAGAAGTCCGAGGCCAGCGTGCTCGCCGTGGTAGATGGCGTAAAGGAAGGCAAGACCAGGTTTATAAGACAACGACTCTTCTGGGTCTCCGACGCAAAGGAGATATCCACCGACAAGCTCCCCGTCAGCGATGACTACTCAAGCAACCTGAGGTCCGCCGCCGACCCGTTTGTGACATCCAACGACGCCCCACTTCTGACCTACCAACTCTCCAGCAGCTACGACCTAATCGCCGTGGGCGACCTCGACGGCGACAAGGAAAAGGAAATACTCCTAAGCGTCGGCTCCACCGTGAAGGCATTTCAACCCACCGTAGACCTCCATCAACTGTGGACGTTTGATACAGGCAAGTTCCACGAAAACATATACCTCGACGTCATAGACCTCAATAAAAACGGCAAGGATGAGGTGATAGTCGCCTCGTATGCCTCAGATGGTGTCTACAGCTATATATACGAAATCAAGGATAACGTTCCGTCACTCCTGTGGAAGACAAAGGGCTTCCTGCGCGTACTCAATGACAGACTGCTGTTTCAGGATTTCGATCCATCGGGCGGGTTTCAGGGCGGCGTGATAAACGTTATCTACGACGGCAATTACCGCCTGGATAAGGAACTGCTACTACCCAAGGGGATCAACCTCTACGACTTCGCCTTCCTGGAAGACCAGGACAAAGGACAGGACATAATATTCTACGACAACGATAACCACATGGTCATCGCCGACTACAAGGGGAACCCCCTGTGGAGAAGCAAAGACGACTTTGGCGGCTTCATAAGGGAATACAAGGGAGATACCACCTCCATTGTGGGCAAATCAGCCCTCTGGCATGTCGCCGACAGGTTCCACACCACAAAGCACCAGGCGTTGGTCATCAAACGCAGGCCCGTGACCACAACCGTGATATCCCTGGGCTACGGCAAGTCCAACATCGTAAACCTGCTGTGGAACGGTTCAACCGCGGACGAAAACGCCCTGATAGACAACCTCAGCGGCAACATCCTGGACTACGTCATAAACAAGGACAGGTTGTACATCTTGAACAAACCAATACTGGGAATGGTGGGCAAGAACATCCTCAAGGGTGAAAATCCCTTTGTGACGATACTTTCGGTCTTTCCGTTTGTCTATTGACGGGCACCTGCGGCGCTGAGGAGGAACGCTTTTACTTGGACAACGGCATAATACCAAGGCACGTGGGCATTATCATGGATGGCAACGGCAGATGGGCCAATATAAGGGGACTGCCCAGGGTAGAGGGGCACCGTCAGGGGGTTAGACGCAGCAAGGACGTCATAAACGCCAGCTTCGATATCGGCGTCAAGGTCCTCACCCTGTACGCCTTCTCGATAGAAAACTGGAGAAGACCAGAGACCGAGGTGCTAACCCTGATGGACCTCCTGGACCTCTACCTCAAGACTGAGATAGATGACCTCATGAGCAAGGGCATAGTCTTTAAGGTGATCGGCAACAGGGAAAAACTACCCTCCGAGATACAGTTCCTGATAAAAAACGCCGAGTTCCTGACGTCCTTTAACACAGGCATGACCCTCTCGATGGCAATCAGCTACGGCGGCAGAGACGAAATCGTCCGCACGGTGAGAAGACTCGCCAGGAGCGGCGTTGACCTCCGCGACCTCGATGAATCCACCTTTGAATCCAACCTCGATACCAAGGGTATGCTCCCGGTAGACCTGATAATCCGCACGGGCGGAGAGCAAAGGATCAGCAACTTCCTGATCTGGCAGTCGGCCTACGCGGAGCTGTACTTCACCGACACCCTGTGGCCAGACTTCACTCAGGATGAGTTCTTCTCCGCCATCCACAACTACAAACAAAGGGAGAGGCGTTTTGGGTCGGTCCCTCAGAAGGTCTCCTTGTAGATGCACACCAAGCGCCTGATAGTTGCATCCATAGCGCTGCCCATCTTCTACTGCTACGTCATGTATCTGCATCGTGGATATTTCCTGCTCCTCATCTGTGTTATGTCCTTTATCAGCCAGACAGAGTTCCTGGCCATGTACAAGGTGAAAGAACACCAGAGGTATTTCTTTTCGCTATTGGGGATTATCCCCATCTGTATGACCTATAAGTATAACGATATCCCAACATCCCTGCTGGTTACGATGGTTGCAACGGTACTGTTTGGCAGGCTCTTCGTCCGAAAGCATCCGGAAAACGCCTTGACAGACGTTGCCCCCTACATAATCAGCTTCTTGTACATACCGGTGATGCTGAGTTATTTCGTGAAACTCTTATTCATAGGCCCGCAGATGGTCATCTTCCTGTGTGCTGTCATATGGGGGGCAGACAGTTTCGCCCTGTACGTTGGCAAGGCCATCGGAAAACGAAAGCTATACAAACAAATGAGCCCAAATAAGACAATAGAAGGCGCCATCGCAGCCATTATAGGCGCCATCCTCTGTTGCTTGCTGCTAAGGGCATATTTTGGTCTAACCATGTCTTTGTCAAAGACATCCCTTATTGGTATAATACTAGGAGTGGTAGGCATAGCTGGAGACCTGGTGGAGTCCATGTTTAAAAGAGACGCAAATGTCAAAGACTCAGGAAGCCTGCTACCAGGACATGGCGGTATCCTCGACAAGATAGACGGTATGCTGTTTTCAGCCCCCGCCCTCTATCATATGCTTATAATGTTTACACGTTAATAATAGAGAATGACTTACTCGAGTTTTTATTTATCTTGTGTTTATAGTGTCTACAATTTGACCAAAAAATACCCTTAAGTCATTATATTTACTTATATTTATGCTTATTCCTTACAGAACATCCGTTATAATTAATTATGGGCAGGTACTTACAAACTCAAAAGCTGAACTGGACCCTGTTTCTGAGAGCGTATGCGTTGCTGCGCTCGGTCTCACGGGTTGGAAGGACACGTATAACCGTGTCGTATGCCTGACCTACGAACATATAACCGCCTTCTACGTAGTAAGTAAGATTCTTTGCTAACCTGTATGTGAGCTTGCCGTCTATCTCCACACCGAGGTTCTTTGAGGGGGCACCACCGTTTAGAGCCATTTTTTGGGCTGCCTGCAGCTCGTAGACGTAAAGCTCGCCATCAAGGTCTTTTGTAAATCTGGCGTTTGCCCCGCCTTTGATGTAAAAGGTATTGGCAATACCTGTGAAGGTGCTGCCAGCCGCTGTCTTTAACACATAATCATACACGAATGTATAGTGTGGTTCGGTTCCAAGGGAGGTGATAAACGTCTTAAAGTCCCTGCCCTTGTCTTCTGCGGATTTACCGCTACCGTAGGCTGCCTCCAAGGTTAACACGACGGGGACACCATCAGAGAGCCTATAATCTATCCCTGCTAAACCAGCCCAACCTTTTACGGTTGCATCGTCAACATTTCCAATGCCATCAAGTCTTCCGGCCTGAAGCTCGATATCACCTCTGAGCGTTGCTGCACCAAGCATGTAATTGCCACGGAGACCCAAGTTCCATATGTGGGCATGACTGTAGGCAGGAAACAATGCGCTAAAGCCCTGATCGTTGATAAATGTCGCATCAGCGCTTAAATTTAATCCACCGCCCTTATAATCTACCAGGGCAATATAGGCATCGCTATCATCCGGATAGTTATTGAGCTGCTCATTAAACTTTATGGTACTTACCTCTATGTGTACATCTCTGGTTGGATCGATAACAACCCTGACCCCGTCATCCCCAAACTTTGTGTGGTCAAGGAATAGCTTATTGCCAAGAAACCATAACTGATGACCTACCTTGAAACCATAGATGTCATATGTATACAGCAGCCATGCCTGGCGGATTTTGAGGCTATCTATCTTCGTGTTACCATTGGGGTAAGCACCAGTATTGCCAGTTCCAGTGCCCCATATCCAGAGGTCTGACGTGTTTGTGCCGGATTCAATCTCTAAAAAGCCCTCTACTGCTTTACCTACCCTGACGTCAACGTTAAGCCTGACCTGACCATCGTAGTAGGCACTATGGTCATCGCCCACATTTTTCATGCCAGCCGTGTAGTATTTGTCGTCGAGCTGATCCTTGAGATTATGTGAAAACCATCCCCTGAACCTTAGCTCACCTGCAAGCGTTATCTTCGTCTCTTCACCCGAGACAAATACCGTAGCAGTGGAGGCCTCGTCGGCGGCGTACACAACCGACGCTGTCTCCAATACCAGCATCAACAGCATCATTAGCAATGTTAATCTCTTCAATTTAAACCTCCATTATATCACTCATAGAATATTGCTTGCTATTTGGTTGATTATGCACAGTTTCCATATCTAATCCTAGTGTCGTGGCAAACCTTATCGTCTGACGCCTTGCCTGGGCGAAGTCCAGTTCTTCAATACATTTCCTGATTGGTTCTAATTGCTCTATGTTGACATAGCGCCCTAATTCCATCATCATCAGTTCAACCTCATCTGGAGAGTATTCCTTAAAGGACTGCATCATCATTACAAGTATATCTCTTGTCTTTTCTATGTCAAACTCTGCACTGCACTGCACTGCGGCCTGCCCAGGCACCTCTAGTTTGCCAATAGAGCCAACAACCGTACTTAGTGCAGCCATGAGTTGTGTCAACAGCGCCCTGGCCTGGTCAATGTCTCGTTTATCAAGGTTATGTTCGACATCACGGCAGACCCCATATACCTGCGGCATTTCAAGATTTCCCGACAGGCCCTTAATGGAATGGGCGATCTTCCTGGCCGCATCTATATCGTTATCATCCAGGAGAGAGGATATCCTCTGGGCTGCGTTGCCGTACTTATGCGAAAATCCAATCAATGCCCCTGTGTAAGCCCTTGGCTCTACCCATCTGTCGATAGCTTTTTCTACGTCTATACCCTCAAGCAATGGCAAATCAAATGCCAAATCAAATGACAACCGGGCATTTTCTCCAGCCGATGTGTCAACGGACATCTGCCCAACCATCCGCCCAACCCCCTCCGGGGTTATGTCCTGTATTGTATCAAACAGTCGATCAAAATGGATAGGCTTACCAATAACGGCATCGATGCCACTTTGCATATAGGTCTCTATCTCTTCATTCATCACGCTTGCCGTTAAGGCGATGATTGGGATATGTCCATTGGAGCTGGTGGCGGATGAATCAGCGGATGCTTTAGCGTATGAATCAGCAGATAAAGCAGCTTCGAGGGCACGGATCTGCCGCGTGGCCTCCAGGCCATCCATCCGGGGCATCTGTATGTCCATAAGGATGAGGTCAAAGGTAGCACTCTTAAACCGCTCGATTGCCTCAATGCCATCCTTGGCCGCCACCACGGTATGCCCCTGCTGCCCCATGCGGGTCTTTAATAAGACGAGATTCTCTTCGATGTCCTCCGCAACAAGTATCCGAAAGACCCTGTGTGGTTTTCCAGGATGCAGCCTGCTGCCAGTGGCATCTACGTCTTGAACCAGGTATTGAGGGGCTTTATCCGTCCTTTTCATGTTGACGGTGAAGTGAAAGGCGCTCCCCTTACCAACCACGCTTTCCACCCAGATGCGGCCACCCATCATCTCAATCAGTTGCCTGGATATCGTCGTGCCAAGCCCTGTGCCGCCAAAGCGTCGTGTCGTTGAACCATCCGCCTGGGTAAAGGGCTCGAATATCCCCTCCAACCTATCAGCGGGGATACCGATCCCCGTGTCGGTGATATCAAAACGTATGAGGTCCTCCCCAGTGTGTGGGTGTACCTCTATGCTGATGCCGCCTCTTTCCGTGAACTTGACGGCGTTACCCACGAGGTTTATTAATATCTGCCTCAGGCGTAGGGGGTCGCCTATGAAGTTGGCGCCATATAGGGTTGGGTCAATGTTATACGTGAGATCAAGCGCCTTTTCACGTAACCTGACATCAAACATCTGATACACGCCATAGAGCAGGTCACTGAGGTTAAAGGACTTTATTTCAAGGGTCATCTTACCGCTTTCTAGCTTGCTGACATCGAGGATATCGTTTATCAACCCAAGTAAGGTATTCGCCGAATTCATTGCGATGCCCAGGTAGTGTCTTCTGTCAGTCTCTGACAGGTTGTGGCCGTCGGTGACCAGTTCTAAGAAGCCGAGTATTGAGTTCATGGGTGTCCTGATCTCGTGGCTCATGTTAGCCAAAAAGGCAGCCTTGACCCTGGCAGATTCCTCAGCGGTCTCCTTTGCAACGGCAAGCTCCGCCGTGCGCTGCCTGATGCGTAACTCCAGGTCATCGTAGGCGTTCTTGAGGCTTGCCTCTGCCTTGTTACGTTGTACGATCTCCTCTTGTAGACGTTTATTGTTATCCTGCAACTGCTCTGTCCTCTTGTCAAAGATACCAGCCAGGAGTTCTAACTCGTCCTCAGTCCCAATCGGGCTACACTTGACAACCTCTTCCGAGGAATTGTCAACCCTCTCACACAACGTCAGGATCGGCCTGCACATGCTGTTGCCCATCCTGATGGCAATAAGGATGGCAAATATAATAAAGACAAGGCCTATTAAAAGTAGCTTAAAGATAGCATCCCAGATAACCGCTCTGTACTGTGACCTTAGCGCCCCAAGCTCAACGGATATCTTCAGTTTATCGAGGATAGAATAGCCCTTGGCGGCATAGTTCCTTGCTATGACATATGAGCTGCCTGCATGAAAGTTCTTTTCCGTAACCTTGACGTTATCGGCATACAGTCTGTAAAAAAAGTCCCCTTTGGGAAGTGTGCCATTAAAGATGTCTACCAAGTCATACTCGATGACCAGGATTCCCTGCATAATTTGGTATAAATATACGGGTACAATGTAGACCAGATTCTTATTGTCAGATACGTAAAACCTTGGCTCTCTAAGTGTCAGGGCTATTGTCAGGTATCTCGTTTTTGAATAATCAGGGGGAATATCCAGGGTTGAGTAAATAACGCCCTTGTCAAAACGCAACAGGGTTACAGAGTGGATATCTTTCTTTGCAAAATGGTCAATTAATTTTGGCAGGTAATCCAACCTGCGCTGGTGATCGATAATGGAGCCGATCAAGATAGGATTCTTGCCGAAATTATCGGCATTCTCAAAGAGATAGGATATCCGCTCCTGGAGCTTATTCATGGCGTGTTCGGTATTTTCCATCAGGTCCTTATTTAACTCGGCGGTGAGTATCATCTCCAACAGAATGGCAACCACTGCTATTATAGAGATCAATAAGGCCAGTATAATTGATACGTGTTGGAGTAAGAACCTCTTTTTCAGGCTCTTCTTAGGAGGCTTAAGCGTCACTTTGTCCCCTTGCCAATGGGTGATATGCCTCCGTTGGCATCATACGTGGCCATAAAGTAGTCATTGACATCGAGGGCGTCATGCCTGGCCTTTGTAAATGGGGGCGAGTATGTCTTTATCAGGCCATTGTAATATTGAATATCCTCGAGGGCGTCATGTATGTTTGGCCGGTCAAGGGTCCTGGCCTTATTGATTGCCATTGCCAGGAGGTGGACAAGGTCATAGGCCTGTGCCGTTGCCGAGGGCGCTGGTATCTCCTGCGGTGTGCTGACGTGATAGGTATCCAAATATTCTTTGAGCACTCGTTTGGTTAATTTATTCCTGGGGTTTAAAAAAGAAAACGTCTGGACGAATCTTAAATCCACCTGTTTTGACTGATCCTTTACATCCTGCAATACATATCCCCCAGCGGTAAGAGACCAGTGGGAGATGATCGGCATCTTCTTCTTGCGTAGCGCCAGACCTTTCATGATTGCTACCCTGTCAAAAGAAGTTGATATAAGCACCAATACCTCAGCGCCAGAGTCCTCGATCCTCCCAAGTTGTGGCAGCATATTCTCCTCGCCCATGTTAAAGTATTCTATCGCGGACGGCGTTAAGTTCATCTCATGGAGGTAGTCTGACATTATCCTCTCATTATCTCTACCCCAATCATTATTTACAAGCAAAAAGGCTATCTTTTTAGATATCTTCAATGCCTGTTGCAGAAGGAAAGGCGTTGCCTTGACATCATTGATAGAGACCCTGAATACATAATTAGGGTTATATGGATTATTAGTGACCCTGTCTACCGCAGCCCACGGAATGAGATATATGAGTCTTTCCTTATGGATAATATCCAGTTCGGCCAGGATTGCAAGGCTGTGAAGCCCTCCCATTATTGCCACCAGGTTCTTCATTTGGCTAAAATCCTTTACGTTTTTCTGACTACGGTCAGAGACCCCTGCATGGTCTGTCACCACGATGGACAGCTTCTTGCCGAGCACCCCCCCCTGTGCGTTGATCTCGTTTATGGCAAGCTCCATCCCACGCTTTATGGCCATGCCCGTCAGGGCAGAACCCATGCTCATATCAGCGTTGAGACCGATTATTATATCGTCATCTTGCCTGTAGTTGTACTTATGTTTGAGATACTCCAGTGTCAGGCCGATGACATCTTCCCCCACGATAGTCCTGTATTTATAGATGATATGGCTGGTGGGCTTTTTGAAGTCTCTGATCTGTTGTTCGTTGAGATATATGACATTAACGCCCGTCTCCTTGATAGCCTTGATGTACCCCTCTTCTTTTTTGGTGACCAGCTCTCTCTCAAACGCGGTCAGCTCCTTCGCCGTTGCCATGAGGGTCTGCACGATGTCGGCAGGCAGGGAGTCGAGTGTCTTTTTGCTAAAACAAAACACGTAGGCCACATATGCGTGATTGCTTATTATCAAATGGGACTGAACCTCATGAAATTTAAGGCCGTATATGGCGGCAATAGAGTTCTCCTGGGCATCTATCACCCCGTCCTTTAGCGCCTTGTATGTCTGGTAAAAGTCTATCGGAACAGGTCTTGCCCCAAGGGCAGTGAACTGATCCGCTATGAGCTCGTTATTCATTATACGAACGTTCATGCCGTTGAAGTCCTCTGGGGAGTGCACGGGTCTGTTTGCGATGAATTGCTTAAAGCCGTTGCCCCAAAACGCCGCCCCGACAAGCCCCTCCTGCCTGAGTCTCTCCAACAGCAGGCTGCCAGGCTTACCATCCAGCATCGCATAGGCATCCTCAAGACGTGGAAACAGGAAGGGGATATCCGTGTACTGCAGGGCCGGCAGTATCATACTTAATTTGGCCGTTGGAGCGAGCAGGATATCGAGTTGGCCATCTGTTGCCATTTCGATCATCCTGTAGTCGTCGCCCAGTTGTTGGGCGGGGGAGATGTTGATCCTTACCCGTCCCCTGGTTCTGTCCCTGACGGTATCGGCAAATCTCTGGGCGGCGATGTGCATGGCGCTGTCTGTTGGCATGTCATGGCCAAGGCGCAACTCATAAACCCTTGCATCCTTCCCCTTAGGGGCGGACTTACCAAAGGGATGAAGGTAAAACAGCGCCACCAGCGCCACACCTAAAACGATGGCAGCAACAAATCTCATGTCGTATTTTACCACATCCTATATATTTTTGAATAAGTGCTATGTATATTTATATATATTTATAAACCTTATGATAGAGCATTATGGGGTCAAGGGGGCCAGGTGCGACCTGGAGCGGTAAAGAAGCAGCGCCGCCCCCCTTTTTCTTTTCCTCCTTCTTTCCCTCATGTTTTTTTTATCACGTGCAAATAAAATATGCGATCTATTATGTTATAATTTTTGATTACGTATTTACATTATTATTGAAGGGATAGCTATGGATAGAGAAGAAGGAATGGAATTTGAGTTTAGGGACAAGCGGAGGCTCAATCAGGATGAGGCCTTAGAAGACAAACAAAGCGCTCAGGAGGCAAGTCATCAAGCACACTGCCATGATGCACAATGCCATGAGCACATGCACCCCCCTTATGAAAATGCAGGGGAAGAGGTGGTGATGCCGGAGGTGAATTTTATCAACTTCGTAGCGAACCTCAGTACAGACGCCATCATAAGCCTGGGGCTGGTGCAAGACCCACAGGGACAGACCTATACTGACCTGCCAGTGGCAAAATACATCATCGATGTAATAACCATGCTACAGGAAAAGACTATAGGGAACTTGGACGATTCAGAAAACCAACAGATAACTGACATGTTGCACCAGTTG
Source organism: Nitrospirota bacterium (assembly GCA_015233725.1). Taxonomy (GTDB): domain Bacteria; phylum Nitrospirota; class Thermodesulfovibrionia; order Thermodesulfovibrionales; family Magnetobacteriaceae; genus Magnetobacterium. Next base: position 83,827 of record JADFXD010000002.1, read on the forward strand.
AGAATGGCTTACGCTAATATCGCCGGCCAACCTTAAAATACAAAAAGGAGGTCATTTATGCACCCAAAGGTTCTAACATTGATACTGGCAGGCGGGGAGGGCAGAAGGCTCTTTCCCTTAACGGCAATTCGTTCTAAACCCTCAGTTCCGTTTGGGGGTCGGTACAGGATTATAGATTTTGTCCTTAGTAACATCATTAATTCGGGGATGTACTCTATATACCTGCTGGTGCAGTACAAGTCGCAGTCGTTGATCAAGCACGTGCAGGAGAACTGGAGCCATACGTCGGTCTCCCGCGACCAGTTTATAACCATCGTGCCTCCTCAGATGCGTAAGGGGCTGGAGTGGTTCCAGGGCACGTCGGATGCCGTGCTGCAAAACGTAAATCTCATCCAGCAGTTTAGCCCAACTCACGTGGCCATCTTTGGCGCCGATCACATCTACAGGATGGACGTCAGCCAGATGCTGGACTTTCATATTGCCAATGATGCAAAGGTCTCCGTGGCGGCACGACCTGTGCCCATAGAGCAGGCATCGGCCTTTGGCGTTATCAAGGCAGCGGCAAATGGATTGATCGAAAGGTTTGAGGAGAAGCCTAAAAATCCATCCCCTATGCCAAATGATCCTACGCAGGCATATATCTCAATGGGTAATTATATATTTGATACAAACGTCCTCTTAGAGTCCCTGGCCGACGCCCAGAAGAAGAATGAGCATGACTTTGGCGGGTATGTCCTGCCAACCCTCGTTGGAAAGGTCAACCTCTTTGCCTACGACTTCTCCCTCAACAAGGTCGCCGGCACAAAGCCTTACGAGGAGGTCGGTTACTGGCGCGACGTAGGGACCATCAAGGCCTTCAAGGAGTCAAATATGGACATGCTTGGGGAGTATCCTATCTTTGATATATCCAATCCACAGTGGCCCATACATCCAGCGCTGTCGTTGGTACCACCGGCCAAGATAATCAGTGGCACGATCAACAACAGCTTCATCTCCGATGGCGTCTACATCAAGGGAGCCTCCATCAGTAATTCAATCATCAGAAGCGGCGTAATAATAGAGGAAGGCGTTGAGATCAACGATTGTATAATCCTGGAAAACGTACACATCAAAAAAGGTAGCCGATTGAAAAACATCATAGTGGATAAGCAAAACGTCATCAACGAGTCCGAGACCCTCGGTTTTGATGCAAACAAGGACCGGTTCAGGATGCACGTAGATGAATCAGGCATAGGCATCCTCCCTAAGACCTCGTATAGTTAGGCCGTAGACGGGGGAGCGTGGCATGGAGGTTATTAATGAGTCTATTACCCTGAGCACGGGTGGCAATGGTGAACTTATCGATATTACGGGACATTTGAAGGGCATCTTAGATGATTCTGGATTAAAAAAGGGCATAATGACGGTATTTGTTGTTGGCTCTACGGCGGCCATTACCACGTTTGAGTACGAATCGGGGTTAATCAGGGACATGACGGAGCTGTATGAGAGGCTGGCACCCCTTGGCAAGCACTACGCCCACAATCAGACCTGGGGGGATGGCAATGGCTTTAGCCACGTCAGGGCGGCGCTTCAAGGGCCGTCGTTGACCATACCGTTTGACGACGGGATGCTGCTTTTAGGGACGTGGCAACAGGTAGTATTGGCCGATTTTGACAACAGACGCAGGAGTCGTAAGGTCGCCGTCAACCTGATCGGTCAACAGTAAAGAAAACACACAGGAGAAGAGAACGCTATGGAAGAGATAGAGGTCAAGAAACCAACCGACAAAGAGCTCAGTGAGATGGGCGTAAGCAAGTGGCCTATATGGCAGAAGGAGGTCTCGACGTTTGACTGGTCATACGACTCCACCGAGATGTGCTATCTGCTTGCCGGCAAGGTGGTCGTCAAGGTCAGCGACGGCAAAGAGGTGGAGTTTGGCAAGGGCGACTTCGTGACCTTCCCCGAGGGCCTGTCCTGCACCTGGGAGGTCAAAGAACCCGTCAGGAAACACTACAAGTTTAAGTAAACCCGAAATACAAAGAAAAAGAAAAGAAAGAAGGAGGGACGCCTGGCCGCCCCCTCCTTAGACCTCCCCCGCAAGGGGACAAGTCCCCTTGACCCCTTCCTGCGTAGGCTTGCGCGGTAACTCATGGCGTGGGTGGAGTTTGTGCTTTTTTGTTTACATAATCCTGACAATCCTCTAATCCGTTAAATCGTGGTTCAGACAGTTTTTTTCTAATACGATTGGCCTGATTTGGCAAGTAGAACCTCAGACAGTTCTTTTGTATTTACTCGTTTAGAGAAGGATATAATCTCAAATGCAACAATGTTATTATCGCCATCAAAATCAACCGTCAAACCTGATTCATCGATATATTCGGTTTCTTCTATCAGGGCATCTGAAAATCTTATCTCCAACACATCGCCCTCTTTATCGTAAGATATCTTCAGCATTGCATTTTTCTCCTTTTTATACGTCTATCAAAGAACGCACTTATAATTAGCTGTTCCTCTTTGTTTTCCCATCTACCGATAACTCTTAAAAAACTTCCTCTCAAGCAACCAATAAAATGTATTATAGCACGTTTCGATTGCATGCAATACAGAAAGAGGGTGGTATTTTTGCAA
>JADFXD010000138.1 GCA_015233725.1 Nitrospirota bacterium
TTTGACCACCGCACTCCGGGCTATCCACTGTTTATAGCCCTCGTGTTCAAGCTCTATCCCTTATTGGCCGTCGTGCCCCATGCCTCGGGGACGAATCTGTCGCTTGCTATGGCTCAGAGCCTAGTCTGCCTGGGGGCAATGCTGGCCTTCGTCGGCGTGACCCATAAGGACTTGGGCGCACGAATAGCACTCTATGCAGCGTTGGCATTAACGGCGGCCTCTAATACCATCACATTCCTTTGGTCTGAGACAACCTATATGACGGAGAGCCTCTACGTCAGCTTTTTACTCATCTCCCTGGCGTGCCTCATACGCTCTCTGTACTGTCGAAAGCCCCTGTACTGGACTGTGACCTCCCTCATGATGGGCTACACGGTGTGGATACGACCAAGCGGGCTGTTCTTGATTCCCCTCATGGCCGTGATTACCGCCTGGCTTGTGAGGAATTCCTATCCCAGGAGGGTGTGGTTGGCCTTTGTCGCCCCCTTTGTCCTGATGATGTTGTCCCTGGCCACCTACAACCTCTGTACCATCCGCTCCTTTACGCTGTCACCATTTGGAGCCAACAACATCTTCGCCGTGACGATGCCCTTTATGGAGACTCCCAAGACCCTCCCGCCGGAGGTCAGCAAGGCCTTTGTCGATAGCGTCCAGTCGAGGGTAACGGCCAAGGTCAAGGCCACCATCAACAACTCCTGGGATATCAATGAGCTTCACGACGCCTTTTTCGACATCTATCCCCAAAACCTGGCAATCACCCTCGAACTGAAAAACGTCTTCCCCCATCCTCCAGGCGCAGCCACAGCGCTGATGGGCCTCTACCCCTACATGAATGACATAGCACGAGCGTCAATCAAACAACACCCCCTGCTGTATGCAAAGTTTGTTGGGGTCATGTTTGTCTACTACTTCCTGAACATCAAACAGGACGAGGCCGGTATAACGGGTAACGACAACATCTACAACACCACGATCCCATACAATATCTACACGCTCATATCCCACTACAACACAATGAAGGCAGCAACCACTGAGCAAAACGCCAGGATCATCAGACAGACTCTAAACGAATATGCGGAACCCTTCCCCCCAAGAAAACGCTTCTACGCCCTGCTATTGAGCAAGCAGGGAACAGGCGTCAAGATGGAGCTCTTGGCCCTCAACCTGGTAAAGACTGGGTTTCAGGCATTTAGCTCGTCGTATCTGAGGTATCATAAACTATTGTTTAAGAATATCTACTGGGTGGCGCTGTACCTTATTGCTTTTTTTTATGCCATCTATGTCTTGTGCAAGGGCGGGTTCTCTGACACGAGGGCATTTATCATCGTGATTACAGGCAGTGTGCCTGTGCTCTCGGCGGTATTGGGCTCTCTGGTGTCGGTGGCCTACATACGCTATAGTTATGCAGCGGAGTTCTGTTACTATCTGACAGTGGCGCTGTTGCCAACGCTCATTTTCAAAAGGGCACACAGGGACAAAGAGACGCTGCCATGAAATTGTCGGTTATAATCCCCTGTTACAACGAGGTCAACACCATCGGTGAGATCATAGAGGCGGTCATCAATGCGCCCTACGACGACAAGGGTGCGAGTGCGGGTGCAGTCGTGAGGCACGACGGCCAAAAAGAACCGGTAAGAGGCCGCACGGGCAATAAGGGTGCGGGCCGCACGGGCGACAAAGAGGTCATCGTCGTGGATGACTGCTCCACGGATGGCACCAGGGAGAGGCTCAAGGCGTTTGAGTCCAGTGTGGCGCGGGTCATCTATCACGAGCGCAACAGGGGCAAGGGGGCTGCTCTACGCACGGGGATAGCCGCCGCCACCGGCGATATCATCATCACCCAGGACGCGGACCTGGAATACAACCCTGCTGAGTATCCAAGACTCTGTGAGCCTATCATCCAGGGGCAGGCGGACGTTGTCTATGGGTCGAGGTTTATGGGCAGCGGTCCGCACCGGGTGCTGTACTTTTGGCACAAGGTGGGCAACGGTTTTCTCACCCTATTGTCAAACATGTGTACCAACCTGACCTTCACGGATATGGAGACCGGATACAAGGCCTTTAAGCGTGAGGTCATACAGCAGATACAGATAGAAGAGGACCGGTTCGGCGTTGAACCCGAGATCACGGCAAAGGTGGCCAGGCTGCGGTGCAGGGTCTATGAGGTGGGCATATCGTACTTTGGGCGCACCTACAGGGAAGGCAAGAAGATCGGCTGGCGGGATGGTGTCAGGGCCATTTGGTGCATCCTGAAGTACAATCTGCTGAGGTAAGAAAAAGAAAAAAAAGGGGCGGCAGAGCTTCTTTTCCGCTCCAGGGGGTCAGCGACCCCTGGCTAAGTTGTCGCACCCGCTTCTTGTCGCTCCAAGACGCTCCTGGCCCGGCCAAAAAGAAGTCCCCTTGACCCCCATCTTGCGAGGACTTTGAGCTTGAGTTGTGGCGTGGGGGGCAATCCATGCAGCGTATACACAATTACCTGAATAGTCATTAAACACCTATTGTCATGTGGCCGATATAATTTAACATAACAAACCTTATCAGACGTTACAAAGACCAATATATCATATATAGTGTTCTAAAATCATCTTTTACGTACTTCTCAAACCCCAACATTGAATCTTATTAGTTGGTAGAGAGATAGTCTAAAGCTGGTTACATGTGATTTTGTGGGTAGCACAACAATCAAACGTAGTCATGCAGCCACAGGCATTGCTTGGTTTTGCAGGTGCCTGGGTGGTAGTCCCCGTCGAGGAGGATCAACCCATACTGTACGTGTGATTACATTAAAAACACACACTAAAAAAATTAAGGGAAAAATTGATCCGTCCGGTTCCCTAGGGTCACTATAAAGGATGTTTCGTAATGGTTCTCTATACGATTGAGATGAAGTCGTTTATTTTATGGTGGGCGATACTGGGCTCGAACCAGTGACCTCTGCCGTGTGAAGGCAGCGCTCCACCACTGAGCTAATCGCCCGCCTGCTATGATTATGGCAGCATCATAATATATTTGTCAACCCCCCCAATTGCCTTACCCACTTGAAATCAGAAAGAACCGCTAAAATATTGCCCAAGGTTTCCAAACATCAAACCCTAACCTGAAGAACTCTGGCCGGTATATCGTGAACGTCTTGTAATCGCCTGTGTTGACCGATAACGCCAGGGTGTTGAAGGATCGCGCCCTTGTGAACAAGATAACCACCCCAGAGCTGCTATTAAAGAGCTTGTAGTCCCTCAGAGGCGTCATTACCTTATCGTCACCAATGAGGCTCAGGGTATTGCCGGCATCTCCCCACGGCCATTCCGAGAGGTAAAACCCATTGACGCCCCCCGGAGCGTTGAACTTAACCCTGAGGATAACCTTCTCCCCGCCTGTATACCTTACGATGGCGCTTGATCTGCTTTCACGCGACGGCGCCTCAGAGCTCGCCGCGTAGACGTCACAGTCGCACTTGACGGTTGCCACGTCTAAGCGTAGAAATAACACTAGCAATATCGGCAGCGCCAACGCAGGCCCGAAGACCTTCCACGACAGAAGGCACGCATACCTCACTGTCAAAAACCCAAACAACGCCCACAACGGAAATGTCCAGCCTATGTAGTGGATAACCTGATACTTAAATACGGTCGAGTAATCAAAATCGTTGTAGGAGAGATAAAACAACAAAGGCGTCAAAAGCGATACAATCAAGGTTAAAATCCTCCACCGGTCTTGCCTCAAGGCGTAGACCAATCCAGGGCCGATAAGCACACCCCACGGAAAATACCTCAACAGACTGTCACAGGATATCCCACTAAACGAAGAAGACTCTATAAAGATCATGTAGGCCTTATAAGGCACGTTGTCAAGACTAAACCCGCCACCACTGACCGCCGTAAGATAAGGGGTGAGCACATAGCTGCCGTAAAACAACCTATTGACGACAAGCACAACCCCAAGCACGGGCAAAAGAGACAATATCGCCGTTTTAAGCCTCGAGGATATCCCTGCCTTATCATCGACGTTGACGATGCTAAATATGAAAAACGGTACAACAAACAAGATATCCCCAGGCCGACACCAGTATATCACGGTGACACAAATGTAGGCGACAATCACGTTTATCGCCTTGTATTGTCGAAACAGCAGCAGATAGATGATCACATACGTAAGGGCATGTGTCGGGATCGTACTCCAGGGGATAACCAGGTTTGTCAGTACGCTCTTGTGCAGAAATATTGTGGCAAAGACCAGGATTATCGATTCACCCTGCGATATAAACCTCGAGTATATGCTATAGAGCGAGACAACGATTACCACAAGGAAAAATATATCCGGCACCAATAGAGGATGCAGCGGCGTAATCCCGTAAAAAATAGCCCCCATCGCCGGATACCCAATCGGATATAAATGAACCTCCGGCCTGAAGTCAAGCCTCGCCAACGCGGCCACGCTCTTTATGTACAGACTCTGGTCCCACCACCCCCACCATCCCAGTCGATCCACCACAGGCACTGATGGACATAGAAAATACGCCGTAAGATAAAACAAAATCGCAGCGGTTACTAAGATAATCGTCGCATAATATCTTTTGTAGCCTTTACTCAAAATGGCCATAGCAAAATGTAGCAGGTTCAGCATGAAGGGGTCAAGGGGACTGGTCCCCTTGCAGGAGGGGTCTGAGGGGAGGGCGGAGCCGCTCCCCTTCTTTCTCCTCTTTTTCTTTTCTTTCTTCTTCTTCTTCTTTTTCCCCCACACGTACACGCCTGCTGTAGGGGTCGTAGGAGACGATGACCGTTTCGTTGTCCCTTGTGAAGTAGGCCTTGAGTATCTCCTCCAGCCCCATGCTGCCAAAGGGCAACAGCAACTGTCCCTCTCTGACATCCCCGCGGGAGCTTACGTATACCCTGTCCAGGAATTGAAGCGTTACCTGACGCTGCCCCTCCGGCAACCTGTAGCTCATATCCTTTGAGCCAAGGTCTATGCTGATTTCGTAGAGCGCCTTGGTGTTTATTGCGGTGTCGTTGAGATAACGCAGGGTGCTCGCAAAACGCCTGGCCTCTGACCCCGGCGAGTGTACCGACACTCGCAACGCTGGGTAGGCCAAGGCCACAAACAGGCTCACGATAAACAACACCACCGCAAGCTCTAAGAACGTAAAGCCCCTTGTTGCCAGTGAGGCTCTCACCTTGTTGCCAGTACGGCTCGCACCTTAACGCTCAATATCCCAGCTCTGGATGTCCTTGTTCTTGCCCTCGCCGCCCTCCTGACCATCGGCCCCGTAGGAAAACAGGTCGTAATCGCCATGTAACCCCGGACTGACGTAGACGTAGGGATTGCCCCAGGGGTCAAGCGGGACCTTCTTCTGTTCTAGGTAGCCGCCGTCTCTGTACTTAGCTGGAAGATTGCCGGTCTGAGGCTTGGTAACCAGGGCATCGATCCCCTGATCGGTCGAGGGATAAAAGCCGTTGTCGAGCTTAAATAGCTTCAGGGCGGTCTCGAGGTTTCTGATCTGCACCTTCGCCTCGGTAATCCTGGCGTCGTCCGTCCTGCCGATGATCCGCGGGGCAACAATGGCTGCAAGCAGGCTCAGGATAAACACCACCACGATTACCTCAAGAAGCGTAAACCCCTCCCTATGGAAAAAAGAAAAGGAAAAGAAGGAGGGCGGCTCCGCCCCCTCCTCAGACCTCCCCTGCAAGGGGACCAGTCCCCTTGACCCCATAATACTTACTCTATGGTCATCAATATTTATGTCCAAGCAATTACTATTCATAAAAAAAAAGACCTCCTAATCTCTGGATTTTATTTGATGATTTGGTTAAGTTCAAAGATGGGCAGCATCACGGCAAAGACGATGAAGCCGACGATCA
>JADFXD010000139.1 GCA_015233725.1 Nitrospirota bacterium
CCCCCCCCTCGACCCCCCCTGCAAGGGGACCAGTCCCCTTGACCCCATAAAGTGTAACCTTTATCTCTATACTCATATCTCTGAACTAACAAAATAGCCTTTAGCTATGCTATATTATTATATATGTTATGACGGTAAAAATTATAGGGGTGGACATAAATTAAGTGAAAAAGTTAGTGGTTTTATTGGTTGTGGTGAGCGTATTGTTTTTACCTGGGTGTGCGGGCAAGAAAGACAGGGAGTTATTTGAGACCGCCCAGTTTGAGGAAAAGCAGAACAATCCGCAGCACGCCCGGCAGTTGTACGAGGAGATAATAACGAAATACCCCGATTCAGAGTACGCCCAAAAGGCCAGGGAGCGACTGTCGGAGATAAAAAAGTAAGAGGTAGGTTATGAAGACGTATCGCAAGGAGCTATGGTATGAAATACCCACGCGTCGGGCATTTAGAAACATCACCCCCGACGTGCAGAGGTGTCTGAGTGAGAGTGGTATAAAGGAGGGTCTTGTGTTGGTCAACGCCATGCACATCACGGCCTCAGTGTTTATCAACGACGATGAGTCCGGATTGCACAACGACTACGAAAAGTGGCTGGAAAAGCTGGCTCCCCACGAACCAGTGTCGCAGTATCAGCATAACAAGGGCGAGGACAACGCCGATGCCCACATGAAACGTCAGGTCATGGGCAGAGAGGTCGTCGTAGCAATCACGGACGGGAAACTGGACTTTGGTACCTGGGAACAAATATTCTACGGCGAGTTCGATGGACGACGCAAAAAACGCGTCCTGGTAAAGATAATCGGAGATTAATTTAAGGATCGAGTATTACGATGAGGATTGAGTGTTACGATTTGGATGGAGAATTATGGGGTCAAGGGGGCTGGCCCCCTTGCAGGGGGTTCTAAAGGGGGCCAGGAGCGTCCTGGAGCGACAAAGAAGCTCCGCCGCCCCTTTCTTTCCCTTTTTTTTCTGCTTGGTGGTAGGTATTAGCGTGTGTTGGTAGGGTTAACGGGTAATTTTGGTACGGGTAAGAGTACGGTCTTGGGTGTATTCAGGGCGCTTGGGGTTGTGACTGTTAGTGCTGATGAGATAGTCCACAGGCTTTTAAGGAGCGATGAGATCAGAGATGCCCTTGTGGGTGTTGCCGGTGATATACTTGCTCAGGACGGTGAGATAGACAAGCGCAAGATGGCAGGGGTCGTGTTTTCGGATGCGGAGGTCAGGGCCAGGGTTGAGGGGATTATACACCCGCATGTGTTAAGCGAGATCAAGGCATTGCATGAGCGCGGCGGGGGGGCCATAGTGGTGGCTGAGATACCGCTGCTCTTTGAGGGTGGCTTTGAAAGGGACGTGGATGTAACAATCACGGTTACGAGCACGAGGCAGGCAATTAACGAGCGACTCGTTAGAAAAGGCTATTCGCGCCAGGAGGCGGAGCGTCGGCTGTCAGCTCAGATGTCCGATAGTGATAAGGTGCAGATGTCCAGCTACGTCATTGATAATTCTTCAACGTTAGAGGCCTTGCAGGGTCAGGTTGAGGTCATCCTTGAGAGGCTAACGACGTAGGGCAGGCAGAGTCAGAGTGCATAATTACCACCATTGTATATCTGAATCGACGCAGCAAACCTGCGACCGTTGGCGCCAATTCTATAGTTTATGTTTTAGCGTTTGCTCTGCTTGTGTTTATACATCAACCTGTCGGCTATTGTCAGCAGCTCATCAATTGAGAGGACGTCGGAGGGGGTATAGTGTACAATCCCCACACTGAATGACAGATTAAAGCAGCGTTTTGTCGTCTCGTTATAAAGGGCCAGGCCTTCGTTTAGCCGCTCGGAGATAGACAACTCCGAAACACCGGTAGCCTCGGTTATAAGCACTACGAACTCGTCCCCACCCATACGGGCCAGGATGTCTGAGTCACGGAAGGTCTGCCTCAGGACGCAGGCCGTATCTAAAATAGCGCAGTCGCCCGCTTTGTGTCCAAAGGTGTCGTTTATATACTTCATACCATCGAGGTCAATAAATAACAGTGCCATCTCGGTCCCCAGGCGCTTGCACAGCTTTATCTGTTGCTCGGAGAGTATCAAGAAACCACGCCTGTTGTTAAGCCCTGTCAGCTCGTCAGTCAGGGACAAGAGTCGTAGTTCTTCCTCCATCTTTCTACTCTGGCTCTGGTCCTGGAAGACCAATACCACACCAATTATCTTACCGTGTTCGTCCCTGATGGGGGCCGTACTCCCACTGACTGGTAATACCCTGCCAGCCTTTGAGTTGAGGGTATGATTGTGCAGATGAACTACCTCCTTTTCCTTAATAACACGCCCAAAGGGGTCCTCTGCCCTCTGCCCATTATCCTCATCAACAAACCATACGAGGTCATTCAGTAAGCCCCCAATACAGTTGTCTGAAGACAGTCCCGTGAGCATAAGCGCCACAGGGTTGATAAAGGTCACGCAACCGTAGCCATCCGTGGTTATTACGGCATCCCCGATACTGTTGAGTGTTGTCGAGAGCCATTGCTCAGTCTGCCTGAGCCTTTTCTGTAGCCTGTGCTTGTAAATGGCCATATCAATGGCGACATAGAGGTCCTCTTCCCTGTATGGTTTGAGCATATAACCAAATGGTTCTATTATCTTGGCCCTGTTGAGCACCTGTTGGTCATAATGGGACGTCAGAAATATTATCGGGACGTCAATAAATGCCCGTATCGTGTTGGCCGTCTCTATGCCGTCCATATCCCCTCGCAGGACAATGTCCATCAGCATCAGGTCTGGTCTACACCCCAGGGCCAATTCAACGGCCTGCTCACCGGATGATGTCATTGCCACCACCTCATAGCCAAACCCCTCAAGGCTCATCTTTAGGTCCGAGGCTATGATGGCCTCATCCTCTACAATAATTATCCTGACTCTCGACATAAGCTATAGGAGAGAGAAGAAGGGGGGCGGAGCTGGTTCTTTATCGCTGCCAGGCACGCTCCTGGCCCTCCTCAGCCCCCCCTGCAAGGGCACCAGTGCCCTTGACCCCATAATAATATACTCATACCCATGAAAAATTTATGCACCAGTTTATTTCTGCATCTTTGACAGATCGTCGCTCGTCCTTGAAAGACGCGTTATCAGGGTCTTTAAGAACATCTTGTTAAAACGTATCTGACATTGAGCCGACGCCCTGTCTATCATCGTCCCACTGATCTTAAGGAGCGTTACATCGGTAGAGGATACAATGCTTGCCGAACGCCTGGCCTTGGTGATAAAGCCCATCTCACCGAAACAATCACCCTCCTTGAGGATTACCAGGGGTTTATCACCCTTTTTGACCTGTACCTGGCCAGAGACTATTATAAAAAAGGAGTCGTCTATATCACCCTCATTGATTATAGGCTCATTTGCGGTATACTCAACCCACGTGCTGGCACGCATAACCTCCGATAATTCGGAGTTAAAGAAACCCTTAAAGAAATCCAGTTTCTTGAGCATCTCATAGCGAATATTTTCCTTAATCGCCCTATCGGCGTGTCTCAGACTCTTGATGGCGCCTACCAGGTCTGCGGCAAAATCAATGCCACGCGGGTATCTCTCCTGACGGTTTTTCCTGAGGGCCCTTTTCACTATCAACTCCAACACCTCCGGCATGTCTGGCTTGTGGACATACATGGGTGGTGGTTCATCGTTTATTATCTTCAGGATCAGACTGGAGAGGTTCTCGGCGCTAAACGGTGGCATCCCCGTCAACAACTCATACATGACCACGCCCAGGGAGTACAGGTCGGTCTGGTTGGTCAACTCCTCCTCCTTGATCTGCTCCGTAGACATGTACAACGGAGACCCCATCAGACCACCTACCTGCGTAACGTCGGTCTTGTTTATCTGCGCTATGCTGAAGTCCACGATCTTGACGTCCATATCCTCGGTCATCATGATGTTGCCCGGCTTAATGTCCCTGTGGATGATACCCAGGTTGTGTGCATAGTCAAGGGCCTTACAGCACTTGAATATTATCTCTATAACCTTCTCCCTTGGGAGCAACTTATCGGGCCTACAGTAATCCTTGAGACTCATAGCCCCCTTGACAAACTCCATGACAATATAACAGTGCTTTATCTCTACCCCGGCATCGTAGACATGTACAATGTTTGGATGATCGAGTATCCCCGCACAACGGGCCTCATTGAAAAACATTCGTCTGTAACGGTTGGCGTTTTCGCTATCGTGCATATTGTCGGCATTTGCCACCTTGATGGCCACCTCGCGATTTATATAAGGGTCTACGCCACGGTACACTATCCCCATGCCACCACGCCCTATCTCTTCCTTGAGGTCATACTTGCCTATTCTAAAGATGTGTCTTTTACCCATAATCCCTCTGCTTTAATCTATAAGTCTAACATAGCAAAGTATCACCCCTTTTGACAAGACCTCTTTTCATCTTTGGGGTTTATTCTTTCTTTTTTTTTTTGAGGTAAAAAAGATTTGGTAAAAAGATAATGTTGGATATTTTGGATATTAAGGATGTGCGGTGGATTAAGATTATGGGGTCAAGGGGACTGGTCCCCTTGCAGGGGGGGTCGAGGGGGGGCAGCGCCGCCCCCCTTTTTCTTTTTTTTGGGTGTAGGGGGAAGGAGGGAGCAGCAGGCGTATATATTGCCACATGCAAGGAGTTGTTGCGGAAATATATACAATTAGGCGCATCTAAAGGTGGGATTTTCTCTGCTGCCCCCATAGATTTAAGTGTATCAGTTATATTTTGAAAAAACAAGAGAAGTTTTGTTCACATAACGATATCTGCATATGAAAAAAAACTTCGCAGCGTTGACTTATATATTGCATTCATTTATAATAGAGCTTATTTACTTTAAGAAGGAGCTTATGATTATGCGAACACCATGTATAGCAGCAAACTGGAAGATGTATAAGACAACGGCGCAAACCGCTGAGTTTATAACGGGATTTTTACCTGTAGTGAAATCTGTTACAGACGTAGAGATAGTTATAGCGCCACCGTTTACCTCACTGTCTAAGGCAGGAGAGATGTTAAAGGGCAGTAACGTGAAGCTATCCGCACAGGATATGTATTTTGAGGCAGAGGGGGCCTACACAGGGGAGATATCGGTAGGTATGCTCATCGATGTGGGTTGTTCCTACGTGATCGTCGGTCATTCCGAGAGGAGACAGTATTTTAACGAGAGCGACGAGTTCTGCAACAAAAAGATAAGGGCCGCTATGGCCGCAGGTCTTAGTGTCATCTACTGTATAGGAGAGACGCTTCAGGAGAGAAACGGCGGCAAGACCTTTGATATCATAAAGCGGGAGATAGAGGGCGGCTTAAAGGACGTTGCCCCGGAGAAGCTGGTGATTGCCTATGAGCCGATCTGGGCAATTGGCACAGGCGTTACGGCAACACCGCAGCAGGCACAGGAGGCCCATGCCTACGTCAGGGAAAGACTCAAGGATGTCTACGGTGGCAAGGCCGATGATATACGCCTACAGTATGGCGGGAGCGTTAAGCCGGAAAACATCGCAGAGCTGATGTCTCAACCCGACGTTGACGGCGCCCTCGTTGGCGGAGCAAGTCTCAAGGCCGACAGCTTTGGGAAGATTGTGAAGTTCAGGTAATATAGATGCATATCTTATTGATGTCACTACACATAATAGTTTGTTTTGTAATCGTGTTTGTAGTGCTTGTACAGAGTTCCAAGGGGTCACAGATGGGTGCGGCCTTTGGTGGTTCGAGTCAGACCGTGTTTGGCAGCCGTGGGGCCGCTACGTTTTTGACCAAGCTGA
>JADFXD010000050.1 GCA_015233725.1 Nitrospirota bacterium
TGACAATTGTACCTCCAGATGTGGTATGGTATGAAATATGACATTGTCAAATTATACATGGCTAAACAAACCAAACTGGTCATAAATGCACAATAGGAACGATTTTAAATTTGAAAAAAGACTGCTTATAGGTGGGGTGGGCAGGGCATCCTGTTTATGGGAAAGGTTATAGCCTACGCAGTCATGATAGAAGCCAGGGTTACCTTATCAACATGCCTGATGAGGAGATTATGATGGCTAATGTTATGGGTTATTTTGGAGAGAGGCTTAAAGGTTTTAAGAGAGAAGTCTTATTGGATATATTATCAGGCGATGACGAGTTTTCCAAGGTTGTTTATGAGAAGGTCAATCAGTACAGCCGAAGGCTTGCATATTCCAACAACCAGGCAACCCTGGATAGCATTATCAACAAGGAATCTACTGGCTAACGCAAATACAGAATAGATGGCTCTTTTATGGGGTCAAGGGGACTTCTTCGTGCCCGGGGCGGCTCGCCCCTCCCCTTGCGGGAGGGGTCTGAGGGGGGCCAGGAGCGTCCTGGAGCGACAAAGAAGCTCCGCCGCCCCCTTCTTTCTTTCTTTATTTAGCCTTTTCTGGTGGCTTGGTCTTTCCGATCTGGATATCGGTGTTGATGGACTTTAAGACCTGATAACTCAGTAGCCCCAGCATATCGTTAAATGCGGTAGCTCCGTTAGTTTGAGCGCTACCGCCTCCCATAACGACCTCGGGCACCCACTTCTGCTTGGCCAGCTCGGTCACGGCCGTCTTCATGACGCTTTCGTAGACCGCAAGTTTCTGCGTCAGGGCGCCATCGGCTGCCATAATGAGTTCCTTCTTTCTGGCCTCGCCCTCGCCCTCGGTAATGGCTGCCTCCTTTTTGAATCTGGCTGCATCAAGGGTAAGCCTGGCCACGTCTCTTTCCTGTTCGGCCTGGGTCACGGCCTTTGCCTTGAGGACCTCCTGTTCCCACTTGGCCTGGGCGGCGGAGGCCTTACCCGTCTGTTCAACCGTCAGGGTCTGTTGCTCGGCCTTCTTGGCATTTGCGATGGCCGTTTGGACGTCCATTATTGCCGCCTGTTGAGCGGCTATCTGCTTTTCAACCACGTCATCGTATGTGACGGCGTTGATGCTGAGGCTATAAACCCTAATGTTAAATTCTTTAAGCGGGGAGGACTCTCGCCTGACAATACCGTTAGGGGCATCGGGGCGCTTTATGAGCTCCACAACAGTAACCGTCTTGTCGGCCCCTGTCAGGGGGTCCTTGACCTTGGTCTCTACCGAGGTCGTTGCAAAGACCCCGTCCTGGGCCTGATCCTCGATATAGCCAAGTAGCTCGTTTCTCCTGGCCGCATAGGACTCCGTACTTGACATCAACGGACCTGACATATACACCGATTTCTCTATGATCGTCCTGACTAACTCGTGCATAATGGCTCGCTGACTGCCGTACTTGGTGTGTATGAGCGTCAGGTGTTTGTCATCCAGGGGGAGGTCTACCCTGACACTGCCAGAGACATTGGCGTGACCGCCATCGTTAAAGCGTATCTTAATGGATTCATCCGCAGGGCTGCCCTGGTCCTTCTTCGCGCTGAACCAGTACTGCATGCTCTTGTTGTACTTTGTGACCTTGCCAAACAACTGCAACTTTATCCCCTGTGTGGTATAGATATACAATGTACCGGTGATCGGATTTTGGATGATACATATCTCCCCCGCATCCACCTGCTCAAAGATATAGGATGACATAAATAAGATCACCCCAGCTATAATGATCATGGCAATCAATTTTAAATGCTTACGCGGAAACTGTATCACCGGTCCAAGGTTCCTGTTAAATCCCAGGGGTAGAAATCCATCATCCATATTAGTGTTTCCTCCTTAAAAAAATTAGTGCGAGAGTAGTTTTATAAGAACGGCTATGACAACTGTCTGTGCCGCTAACATCACCGCTATCCATTTGATGATATCCACCATTGATAGTTATTATACGCTTAACGCGGGACAAAAAACAACCCAAGGGGAATCGACAATATTTCCTCTTGACAACTACACCCATAAACTGGTTTAATAATTATCGTGTATGGGCAGTTAGCTCAGTCGGTAGAGCAGAGGCCTGAAAAGCCTCGTGTCCGCAGTTCAATTCTGCGACTGCCCATATTAACTTAATCGCCTGGATAATTTGACCAGATAACGATGGAGCGAACAACAGGGTGAGCAATCTATAACTTCCACGGGGGATATTCAATGAGGCAAATAAGCAGCGAGTCCCAATTTAATGACTTTCACGGGGTTCTAAAACGTAGGGTGTTTGGGGTTAGCCCCGATATTCAGCGTACTGTTACGGAAATCCTGCAAGCCGTACAGCAAAATGGAGATGAGGCCATCAGGGGGTTTACACAGCGCTTTGACGGTATTGACCTGGATTCGTTCAGACTCCCGCAGGAGACCATCGACGAGTATGCCGCTCACGCGGATGAGCGCTTCTTGGATGCACTTGAGACGTCGCACAGGCGCATCAAGGACTACCATCAGAGGCAGGTCGACTCCTCCTGGAGCTTCAAGGATGCGCATGGCGAGCTTGGTCAGGTAATCAGGCCGTTGCGACGTGTTGGTCTCTACATCCCCGGAGGCAAGGCCGCCTATCCCTCGACTGTGTTGATGAACGCCATACCGGCGCAGGTTGCAGGCGTTGGCGAGATAGCCCTGTGTGTGCCCACTCCACGCGGTGAGATCAACCCTTATGTGATGGCGGCAATCAAACTCACCGGTATAACCGAGGTCTATCGCATAGGCGGGGCGCAGGCCATCGCCGCAATGGCCTATGGCACCCAGAGCATAAAGAGGGTAGACAAGATCGTCGGCCCCGGCAATATATATGTGGCACTGGCAAAGAAGCTCGTATTTGGCACCGTCGATATCGACATGATAGCCGGTCCATCGGAGATACTCGTCGTGGCCGACGACTCCGCCAATCCGGTCTTTATCGCGGCAGACCTGCTCAGTCAGGCAGAGCACGACGAGATGGCCTCCTCCGTGTTGATAACAACCTCAGAGGCGTTGGCAAGAGCCGTCTCGGAGGAGATAGACAGACAGCTTGCCCAGCTCTCCAGGAAGGAGATCGCATCGGCCTCCTTATCAAGCTTTGGCGCCATAATCGTGGTTGACTCGCTAAAGACTGCCATCGACTACGTAAACAGGATAGCCCCCGAGCACCTGGAGATAATGATCGAGGAGCCTGAGAAGGCGCTGCCCTTGATACAGAACGCAGGGGCGATCTTTCTGGGTCAGTGGTCTGCCGAGGTCATTGGTGATTATTCAGCCGGACCCAACCATACGCTGCCCACGGGCGGGTCGGCGAGGTTCTTTTCACCGCTGGGGGTGTACGATTTTATGAAGCGCTCAAGCCTCATTAACCTCAGCAAGGAGGGCTTTAGCGCGTTAGCGGCGGATACGGAGCTCCTCGCGCGGATCGAAGGTCTCCACGGGCACGCTAACTCAGTCAAGGTGCGCAGGGAGAGGTGTTAAATAACGTTCGTATCCTCAGAGGTAGCACTCTAATATATCATCCATCAGGTAGAATTTCTATCTTGCTTCTTGCCTTAATCATCTTCGCAAGAGATAAGTACCTGCCCATAATTAATTATATAAAAAGAGAAGAAAGAAAGGGGCGGCTCCGCCCCCCTTCAGAACCCCCTGCAAGGGGACCAGTCCCCTTGACCCCATAATGCTCAATCATAATGTTATATAAAAACTTTTGCCCATGTACTTAACATGGCAGATGTCTTAGTTATCCTATCAGCTCCATATCATTATAATAGAGTATTGTATAACATCATGTGATTTTATTGTCAAATATCATACCTTAAAAAAACCCGAATCCGAATCAGTATATAAATTTCATGCCAAGGTACCTACTTTTCGGTAAAGGGGTGGGTGCAGACTGCGCCCCGTTTTGATACCTGGTGATACCCCATGCTACCCTGTGATACTTCTGGAGGTTGGCGTATATGGCGGAGAGGGAGGGATTTGAACCCTCGGTGGGGATTAACCCACACACGATTTCCAGTCGTGCTCCTTAAGCCGCTCGGAAACCTCTCCGTATCTCACATGCACCAACATAGAGCATATCAAAACTGCTAGGCTTTTGTCAAATTCAAGGTTTCAACGGGTGCATCAATTTTTCATGGGTAAGAGTATTAATTACGGGGTCAAAGGAGACAATCCCCTTGACCCCTTCCTGCGTGGGCTTAAGATTAAGTTGTATGCGTGCAATAGTTGAAACCAGCTTTGTCCATATTCGTTAAAAATAAATCCTTTATAAAAGTGGTATAATATTCCTTTAATATGCTTAATAAGTTAGGTAGGTGATCATGGGAAAAAAGATAGTTGTTGTGATTCTTCTTTTAATATGCGCTGGTGGGGGTGGATATTTTATTCTTAACAGAAACAAGGAAAAGGTATCAAGGTTTAGGACAGAAAAGGTTGTAAAAGGGGACATAACATCTACGGTGACGTCCTCGGGGACACTAAATGCCGTGACGATGGTCAACGTGGGGGCACAGGTATCGGGCATAATCCAGGCCCTCTACGTTGACTTCAACTCGCCGGTGAAGAAGGGGCAGTTAATAGCCCAGATTGACCCTGCCCTGTTTGTGGCTCAGGTGGATCAGGCAAAGGCAAATCTCTATAATGCAAAGGCAAACGTGAAAAAGGCCGAAGTAACAGTCATTGACACCAAAAGGACTCTTGGCAGAAACGATGAACTCTTGAGGAGAGGCCTCATCGCACAGGCGGATCGCGACACCTCCGCGACCAACTACGACACCGCCGTGGCCCAGGTGGACGCTGCAAAGGCGTTGGTTGCACAAACAGAGGCAGCCCTGGCAGCGTCAGAGACCAACCTCCGCTACACTAAGATCATCTCCCCCGTTAATGGCACCGTTGTATCGAGAAACGTCGATGTCGGCCAGACGGTTGCCGCGAGCTTTCAGACCCCTACGCTGTTTGGCATAGCCCAGGACCTGACCAAGATGCAGATCGACACCAACGTGGCAGAGGCGGACATTGGCAGGATTGTCAACGGCGAGGTCGTTGAGTTTACGGTGGATGCCTATCCCGATGTCACGTTTAAGGGTAGCGTAGTACAGGTCAGGATTGCCCCCATTATAGTGCAAAACGTTGTTACCTACGACGTGGTGGTTGGGGTGGCAAATCCAGACTTCAAGCTCAAACCCGGAATGACCGCAAACGTCTCGATTATAATATCGCGCAAACTGGATGTGCTAAAGCTCCCAAACGCCGCCCTGCGCTTCAAGCCTCCTGACAGAGGCAAGCCCCCAGGGGGGCAAAAAACCGTGGAACAAAAGCCCCCACAGCAGAAAGGGAAGGTCGTCTGGATCGAGGCAAACAACAAGCCAAGGCGCGTTGAGATAAGCACAGGCATCACTGACAGTACCTATACGGAGCTGATCAGCGGCGACCTGAGCGAGGGGCAGGAACTGATCGTGGAATCGCTTGAAAAGCCCAAGACACCGTCAACCTCTGGCGGGCCAAGGATGTTTTAAGGGTGATGCTCATAGAGACGCGGCAAATATCAAAGGTCTATACGCTTGGCGATGTCCCCGTCAACGCCCTTAAAGACGTCTCCATTGTTATTGACAAGGGGGAGTTTGTGGCGATCATGGGGCCATCGGGGTCAGGCAAGTCGTCGTTTATGAATCTAATTGGCTGCCTTGACACACCCACCAGCGGGCAATACCTCCTTGATGGCATTGATGTCTCCAAGCTGGGCAGAGACGGGCGCTCGGCCGTAAGGAATAAGAAGATCGGTTTCGTGTTTCAGGGATTCAATCTGCTGTCGAGGACGTCGGCCATCGAAAACGTGGAACTGCCGATGACCTACAGCAACATCCCAGCAAAAGAGAGGAAACAGCGCTCATCACATGCCCTGTCGCTGGTTGGACTAAGCGGTCGGGAGCACCACAACCCAAATCAGCTCTCCGGCGGACAGCAGCAGAGGGTCGCCATAGCTAGGGCGTTGGTAAACAATGCCCCTATCATCCTCGCGGATGAGCCAACTGGCAACCTCGACACTGCTACCAGTAAGGAGATCATGGAGCTATTTGTGAGGCTAAACAACGAATCAGGGATAACCGTGATACTGGTCACCCACGAGCCAGACATAGCGACCTACAGCAAGCGGCTGATCAGGTTTTCGGATGGCTGCGTGGTCAGCGACACCTCCGTGAGTGGCATGGGCTGATAATCTAAAATTAACTGCGTGTTGCATCTCTCAGCCAATACCCTTGTTACTGCTTGCCTCTCTTTCATCTTTAACGACATCTCTACTTCCTATAATGTTGTTATATGAGGTAGTTTATAATTTCGTATAGAATTTAGATGATACAATTCGACGCCTTGTCAAAAAGTTTTGAAACATGCTACTATTAAACAAGAGGGAGGATTACAGCGATGTATGTATCAGAGGAAAGAGTAGACAACATAGAGGCTCGCATTGCAGGGATTTTAGAGATTCTTGATAGACGGGAACGGCAGGATGCGGAACGGGTGCGGCAGGCTGCGGAGGATATTCGGCAGATGCAGGAGGACACTCGGCAGATGAAGGAGGCAATGAGGATATCATCTGAGAGGGTTGATGCACAACTCGCAAAAACCGATGCGCAAATAGAGAAAACTGAGGCACAGCTCGCAAAAACTGAGGCACAGCTCGCAAAAACCGATGCACAGCTTGAGAAAACCGATGCACAGCTTGCAATGAGTGAGACAACACTTAGGGAGGCTAGAGAACAACTAACAAAAACTGAAAAGGCGGTTGAACGAGCCGTCAATGCCGTTAATGCGCTCACCGGTAAGTGGGGCAACTTTGTGGTGGGGTTAGTATTTCCGGCGACAAAGAAGATGTTCAAGGAAAGGGGCATTGACCTGAAGAAAGTCCATAGAAGTGTTCAGAGCGACATAGAGGGCGCTAAAATGGAGATTGACATTATGGGAGTTAGCAGCCAATACATAGTAGCAATAGAGATCAAGAGTACATTAGAGGTAAATGATGTAAATGATCACCTGGAGAGATTAGCCAAGTTTAAACAGGCGTTTGATGAATACACTAACCGAATTGTTATAGGCGCGGTATCAGGTATCGTCATAAATGAAGGGGTCGACAAGTATGCTTATCATAGTGGCCTCTTTGTTATTGGGGAGAGCGGGGACACAGTGATGATACTTAATGACAATAAGTTTGTACCACGGTATTTTTGATTTGTCCTGTCGTTGGATTTAATACTAACGTCCATTTATTCTTGTTTTTTTCTTTACACAATATTCTTGTGAGACAATCAGGTTCCTGTTTAAAGACCAAACACTTATGTTAGAATTAAAGCAAATGTACAGAGGCAAAGACAGACCAGCTATATCAACATATGATTTCGTTGCATGGGGGATAGCAACTGTATCGCTTTTGTTGATCATAAGGCTACACCTGCTATCTGCGTTGTTAAGTGGGCTTCTGGTCTTTGAGCTTATCCATATGCTCTCTAAAAAGATCAGGGTCAAGGGCATCAGCGGGCATGGCTCCAAGATAATAATTGTCGCGGCGCTTGCCCTTGTCGTCATACTGGTGGTGTGTCTGGTAACAGTTACCTCTATCAGCTTCTTTCGCGGCAGCATTGGGAATCTACCGGTCTTACTCCAGAAGATGGCCGACATCGTCGAGGACTCCCTTAACTCGCTGCCGGTCTGGATTGTACACCTGTTGCCCTCCGATACGGCAGAGCTCAAGAGCGCCGTTGCCAAATGGCTGCGTGACCACGCAAGCGAACTGCAATTTTTCGGACAAGAGGCCATGCGAATCACCGCTCATATACTCATTGGAATGGTTGTGGGCGCCCTGATAGCCCTGGATGAGGTCAGCGATACACATCACTATGGTCCGCTGGCGCAGGCTATGATAGGCAGTATACTGAGGTTGGGCCAGGCATTTCGCCGCATCGTATTTGCCCAGGTGCGCATATCGGCCATTAATACAATCTTTGCCCTACTGTATCTGACCCTGATATTGCCACTGTTTGGCGTCCGGTTGAATCTTGTCAAGACCCTGATAACGGTTACTTTTTTTGCCGGTCTGTTGCCTGTTGTAGGCAATCTGATCTCCAATACGGTGATAATCATAGTGAGCCTAAATCACTCGTTTAATGTGGCAGTGTCATCTTCTGTATACCTGGTGGTGATACACAAGCTCGAGTACTTTTTAAATGCCAAGATCATAGGCACTCAGATAAAATCCAAGGCATGGGAGATGCTCCTGGCAATGATCATCATGGAGTCAGCCTTTGGCATCTCAGGCGTAATAGCCGCACCAATCTACTACGCCTACTTCAAAGACGAATTGATCAGCAAAAAACTCATCTGAATGGGTTCTGAATAAGTGATGAGAGTTGAGTATTAAGTCAGGATTGAGAATTAATGGGTCAAGGGGACTTCTTCGTGGCCGGGGTGCCCCACCCCCCCTTGCAGGAGGGGTCGAGGGGGGGGCGGCGCTGCCCCCCTTCTTTCTTTTTCCCCCGTATATAGAATAGCACACACCGCGGGGTGTTACTTTGGTGATTTTAGGTTGCTGTTGAGTATCTCTTGATGTTTTTCATTGGAAGTGCACGCTCCCTTGATGTTGGTCGCTCAGGTGCTTATGCCAAAGCGAGGCAAGACAAAGAGTTGCAGCACTATCCATATGATAAATATCAGGATACCTGATAATATCTCAAGCATGGGTCTTGACATAGCTCCTTTTAGTTACTTTGTCGTTTCCTTTTCTTCCTTAGCCTGGGGTTTTACATAGTCGATGAACTCGATAACCGCCAGCTCGGCCTGGTCCTTAAGACGCCTTCTCGTTTTCACGATTCTTAGGTATCCACCGTTTCTATCAGCGAACCTTGGGGCAATGGTAGCAAACAATTTGGCGACGGCCGTACGGTTTGGTAGGTCTGCCATGGCTAGACGTTTAGAGTGCAGGTCTCCACGCTTACCCAGGGTTACCATCTTTTCGGTCATACCCCTGATGGTCTTGGCCTTTACCAGCGTGGTCTCGATCCTTTCATATATGATAAGGGCAGAGATCAGACTTCTAAACAGCGCCTTTCTCTGGTTTGCTGTCCTGTTAAACTTTCTTGTAGCAACTCTATGGTGCATGAATCATCCTCCGTTTCTTTCGGCAAGTTCTTTCTTTACGGCTTCCATATCTACCTTAGCGCCGAAATCCAGACCCATCGTCAGCAGGACCTCGCGTATTTCGTCAAAGGATTTTCTGCCGAAGTTTTTCATCTTGAGCATATCGTCCTCATTTTTTTGGACAAGCTCGTAGATATATTTAATATCTGCGTTTTTAAGGCAATTTTGAGACCTTACAGAGAACTCAAGCTCATCTACAGTCTTTACCAGGTTTCTGTTAAACTCTTTACGGTCTTCTTCTATGACCACTACAGGTTCTTCGTAGACTGGTTCAGGTTCCTTTGCTACTATAGGTGCTGGGAGTTCTTTAGGTTCTTGTTCTGTTACCTCTTCCTCGGCGTCAACCAACTGGAAGAATCTCAGGTGTTTAATCAGCAGTTCGGTGGCCCTACCCACTGCCTCTTTAGGGGTTATGCTACCATCTGTCCAGACCTCAATGATCAGCCTATCGTAGTCGGTTGATTTTCCGACCCTTGTTTTTTCGACGTTAAACACGACTTTCTTGACAGGCGTATAGATGGCGTCTATAGCGATTGTACCGAGGGGCATGTTGTTGTCTTTTAGTTCCTCGGAAGGGACATAGCCTCTACCCTTTTGGATGGTCAACTCGGCCTTGAACTCAGCCCCTGTGTCAAGCGTTGCGATGTGTGCATCAGGGTTTAAGATGCCAATTGCATTGCCTGCACTGATATCGGAGGCCGTTACGACATCCTTGTCTCTTACGTCGATAAACGCTGTGAGGCTATCGTCATCAAGTAAGGAGAGTCTGATTTTTTTTAGATTCAGGATTACCTCAACGACGTCCTCTTTTACACCTTTTATCGTAGAGAACTCATGAAACACGCCATCTATCTTTATAGAGGTTATAGCCGCACCCTCAATGGAGGACAGCAACACCCTTCGCAGGGCATTACCCAAGGTCACACCATAACCTCGTTCTAGTGGTTCGGCAATGAGCTTACAATAAGTGCTTGAAACCGTCTCATCATCGACGTACACGTTTTCAGGCAACTGAAAGCTACTTATATCAGGCAACATAAAAAAGCCTCCGTTAGATTATCTGGAATAAAACTCAACTATTAACTGCTCCTTCACTTCGATCTGAATATCATCTCTTGAGGGGATGTGTAAGACCTTACCCTCCATAACGGCCGGATCGATCTGCAACCAACGTGGCACACCGGCGTGGGTAACGCGGGATACGCTTTCCTGGATACAGCCAATTGCCTTGCTGGCCTCAACGACGCCCACCCTATCGCCGGCCCTCAGCCGGTAAGAGGGTATGTTTACCTTTGAGCCATTGACGAGGAAGTGGCCATGACCTATGAGCTGCCTGGCCTGGTTTCTGTTGGCAGCAAAGCCCATTCTATGGACGATGTTGTCCAGCCTTAGCTCGAGAAACTGTAGGAGCATCTCTCCTGTGACGCCTTTTTTGCTATTTGCCTGGGCGAAGTATTTCCTGAACTGACCTTCCATCAGGCCGTAGATCCTTCTGACCTTTTGTTTTTCTTTCAGTTGTATTGCGTAGTCGGACAGCTTTGCGCGTCTCTGACCATGCTGACCGGGGCCATATTTTCTCCGCTCGATAGCGCACTTATCGGTGAGGCAGCGCTGTCCTTTCAGAAACAGTTTTTCACCATCTCTGCGGCATAACCTGCACAACGGCTCTCTGTATCTTGCCATAGACTACACGCGCCTCCTTTTGGGGGGTTTACAGCCATTGTGTGGCACGGGTGTTACGTCCTTTATGATATTAATATCCAGGCCTGCTGCCTGTATAGCGCGTATGGCGGACTCTCTGCCGGCGCCGGGGCCCTTGACGTAGACGTCTATTTGTTTCATTCCCATATCGATTGCCTTCTTAGCTGTTGATTCTGCCGCCATCTGGGCTGCATAGGGTGTCCCTTTACGTGAGCCTTTAAAGCCGAGGCTTCCAGCGCTTGACCACGCCAACACGTTGCCTGCCTGGTCGCTGATGGTCACCAGTGTATTATTAAACGTTGTCTGTACGTGGGCGACACCGCTTGCTATTCTCCTCTTTTCCTTCTTTGGACCTTTACGTTTTCTTGGCGGCATTATTTACCTCCCTTTTTCTTAACTACGCCCTTGGCTGGTCCCCTTCTGGTGCGTGCATTTGTCTTGGTCCTCTGTCCGCGGACGGGTAGACCGTTTTTGTGTCTTAAGCCTCTGTAACATCCTATATCTGTTAGTCTCTTAATACTCGTGGAGACCTCTTTGCGGAGGTCTCCCTCGACCTTAACGTCTCTGTCTATGATCCCTCTTATCTTTGCGATGTCCTCGTTATTGAGGTCATTGACACGTATATTGGGATTGACGGCGGCCTCCGTCAATATCTTTTTAGAGGTTGATCGCCCAATCCCAAATATGCGGGTCAGTCCGATCTCGATTCTTTCTTTCTTCGGTAGGTCTACACCTGCTATTCTTGCCATATCTCTCCTTTTTTCTCAGCCCTGCCTCTGTTTGTGTTTAGGATTGTCACATATTACCCTTAGCACACCCTTGCGTTTTATCATCTTACACTTTGAGCAAATTGGTTTTATTGATGCGCGTACCTTCATATACTCCTCCATATATTTTACAATATCTTGATAGTTCTCTGCGTCTGTCCATATCGTTGCCTATACAGCCTACTTATATCTGTAGGTGATTCGTCCCTTTGTCAGGTCATAGGGAGACAGTTCAACCAGCACCTTATCACCGGGAAGGATCTTTATATAATGTATCCTCATTTTGCCGGATACATAGGTTGTTATAATCTGTTTGTTATCTAGCTCCACCTTGAACATTGCATTTGGCAGGGCCTCTAGTATAGTGCCCTGAACCTCTATATTTTCTTCTTTTACCATCGTTAATCCAGTCTCTTTATCAGGTTTATAGTTTAGTCAATATCTGTGGTCTATCATCGGTAACGACTATTGTGTGCTCAAAGTGTGCCGATGGCATACCGTCGTTAGTGACAGCGGTCCAGCCGTCGTTCATTATGGTAACGTCGCATGTCCCGGCGTTGACCATAGGCTCTATAGCGAGCACCATTCCTCTTCTCAACCTTGGTCCCTTATTGGGCAGACCATAATTTGGCACCTGGGGGTCCTCGTGCAACGCCCTACCCACTCCATGTCCCACAAAGGTACGCACCACAGAGTAGCCATTTTTCTCAACATAGCTCTGGATTGCATGGGATATATCTGACACCCTGTTGCTTGGCCATGCCTTCTCTATACCCTTATACAGGGAATCCTCCGCAACCTGTAGCAATCGCCTTGTAGCCTCGCTGACCTTACCAACAGGGTAGGTCCTGGCGGCGTCTCCTATGAAACCCTTATAGACGACCCCTACATCTATGCTTATTATATCGCCCTCCCTGAGCACCCTCTTCTTTGATGGTATCCCGTGGACTACCTCCTGGTTTATCGACGTGCAAAGGCTTGAGGGATAACCCCTGTAGCCTTTAAATGCTGGCACGCCGTTTCTTTCCCTTATAATCTTCTCCACGTATAACTCAACGTCCTTTGTTGTCACGCCTGGTCTTATCATCTCTTCAAGCAGCCTTAGCACCTCGGCTACTATCTTGGATGCCAGGGCTATCTTTTTTATCTCCTCATCGGATTTTAGTATTATCACAGAATCCTTTTATTCGGGTTCCTCCCCACGGTGGCTGGGCGGGTTCGCCCCCTACAGTTGCTGGGCATGTTCCCCTTATCCCCTTCTGCCCTTTACACGGCCTTTTTTCAGTAGACCATCATACGACCTTGTCAAGAGATGAGATTCTATCTGTGACACCGTATCCAGCGCCACACCCACGACTATCAACAGGGATGTACCTCCGAAATAAAATGGCACATTAAACCTTCTTATCAGTATGCTTGGCAGCACGCACACCACCGAGAGGTAGATCGCCCCAACAAAGGTCAACCTCGACAACACCCTGAAGATATAGTCCGAGGTGTTTTTTCCTGGCCGGACGCCTGGGATATAGCCTCCCTGTTTCTTGAGATTATCTGCAATATCAACGGGGTTAAACACGATTGCCGTATAGAAGTAGCAAAAGAACACTATCATCCCTACATATATCACGTCATGCACGAACGAACCCGGGGCCAGTTGCTTGGCAAAGGCCTGCACCCACGGTATCCCTATGAAACCGGCAATTGTCGCTGGAAACATTATTATAGACGATGCAAATATCGGTGGTATAACCCCTGATGTATTGACCTTTAAGGGCAGGTGTGAGCTCTGTCCGCCATACATCCGTTTACCGACGACCCGTTTGGCATACTGTACTGGAATCTTTCTCTGACCGCGCTCCATATAGATTATGCCCGCTATAACGGCTACCATCATGATAATGATTATGAGCATAATGATTATCGGCAGTTCGCCGGCCCTCACGAGTCTTACCGTGTCGATAACCGCGTTGGGGAGCCTCGCCACTATGCCAGCGAAGATGATCAGCGATATCCCGTTGCCTATACCGCGTTCGGTTATCTGTTCACCCAGCCACATGATAAAGGCCGTCCCGGCCGTTAGCGTGATCATGGTAGTCAGCCTGAAGCCCCAGCCAGGGTTTAGGATGAACTGTCCCTCTGCCATCGTCTCAAGGCCCACCGCTATGCCAAAGCCCTGTATAGCGCTGATCAATATGGTACCATATCTCGTATACTGTGTTATTTTTTTACGTCCCTCCTCGCCCTCTTTGGCCAACTTACCTATGGCCGGCACCACGACGGTCAACAACTGCAGGATAATGGATGCGCTGATGTAGGGCATTATCCCAAGGGCGAAGATCGTTACACGTGACAGCGCCCCGCCTGAAAACATGTCGAAAAACCCCATCAGGGCCCCGCCTCTTTCGGTCAGAAACTTGCTCAACTGCTCCCCGCTTATACCGGGCGTGGGTATATGGGCGCCTATCCTGTAAACGGACAACAGGGCGAATGTGAAAAACAACCGCTTTTTTAGTTCTTCTATTTTAAGTATGTTTTGAAAGCCAGCTAAAAATCCCAACATACACCTCTATTCTAAAACCACTGCTCTACCCCCCGAGGTAGTTATCTTATCCAGGGCAGTCTTACTAAACTTGTTTGCCTTCACCGTCATGGGTTTCTGCAGTTGGCCATCGCCAAGCACCTTGACCCCGCATAGCAACTTTTTAATAATGCCCTTTTTAACCAGCAGCTCTGGGGTTATCTCAGTCTCACCCTCAATTGTGTCTATATCGTCGAGGTTGACGATCGCATATTCTACGCTAAAGGGATAGTTTTTAAATCCTCTTTTGGGCAGACGTCGTTGCAGAGGCATCTGACCGCCTTCAAAGCCTGGTCCCTTACCGCTTCCAGAGCGTGCCTTCTGCCCCTTGTGTCCCTTGCATGATGTCTTTCCATGCCCGGAGCCACAGCCTCGCCCGACCCTCTTGACCTTCTTGGTGCTTCCAGGGGCAGGCTTTAGTTCGTTTAATCTCATTGCTATAGACCTCCTACTTCACTTTATCTGTTTAGCTTCATTCATTTGCCACAGCTATTTATCTTTGGCCATACACCCTGGTGTGTATTGAGAGTGTGTGTTATGGCGCTGTTTCAATCTCTTCCTCGACGTGGATCAGGTGGGAGACCTTATGGAGCATCCCGCTTATTGCCGGGGTCTTGTCATGCAGCACTGTCATACCTACCTTGCGTAATCCGAGGGCCTGGAGGATCCTTCTCGTCTTCTGTGTATTACCAGCATAACTACGTCTTAGTGTCACCTTGATATTCATCTGTTGGCCTCTCTTGTGCTGGCCTCTCTTGGTTCTTTTGGGCTGCTGCCATCGTCTGTCTTTCCCCTCTGTTTTAGTACCATTTCGGGGTTTTTCAATAGCGTCAGGCCGTTAAGCGTTGCCCGCACGGCGTTGAAGGCGTTTGTGCTCCCGAGTGATTTTGCCACTATATCGTGTACGCCCGCCACTTCCAGCACTGCGCGCACGGGGCCTCCGGCTATCAGGCCGGTTCCCTCTCTGCCGGGGTTTAGCACGACAACGCCAGAGCCGTAGTGTCCTATTATCCTGTGTGGGATAGTTCCGTCCTTTATGGGGAACTGAAAGAGTGATTTCTTTGCCTTCTCTATTGCCTTTTTGATAGCCTCTGGCACCTCGTTGGCCTTACCCTTGCCGATGCCGACAATGCCTTCTCCGTTGCCAACAACCACCAGTGCGCTGAAGGAAAACCGCCTTCCGCCCTTGACCACCTTTGCCACTCTATTTATAAAAACCACCTTCTCCTGAAGTGTTAACTCAGCATGATCGATCCTTCCCAACTTACCTCCTTATTGATCCTTAATCCTGTATCTGCTAAAACTCTAGTCCTGATTGTCTGGCTGCATCGGCCAGCGCCTTAACCCTACCGTGGTACTTAAAGCCACCCTTATCAAAGACGACCTTTGTTATACCTTTTTCCTTTGCCTTTTGCGCTATCAGTTCTCCGACCTTCTTGGCCGCGACCACGTTGCCCTTGTGTCCTTCCTGGGTCCTCAGCGCCTTATCCAGCGTGGAGGCAAAGGCGAGCGTCACGCCCTCGGCGTCGTTGATCAACTGCGCGTACATGTGATTGAGGCTCTTATAGACGGAGAGCCTTGGTCGTTGTACCGTGCCCTCGACCTTCTTTCTCACCCTCTCATGTCTTCTCTGCCGTAAATATATCTTATCGTTCTTCAATCTAACATTCCCTCTCTTTTTTGGTACTCACTTGAAATCGGTGCCTTTTCAGACCGTGACCTACTTTGAGCCAGTCTTTCCTGGTTTTAATTTGATCTTCTCACCCGCATATCTGATACCCTTGCCTTTATAGGCATCCGGTGGTCTGATAGCCCTTATATTGGCTGCCACCTGACCCAGGAGCTGCTTATCTATACCGAAGAGTGTCAGTTTGGTTTGCTTTTTATCGACCTCGGCCTTAATGCCTTCTGGCAGCGCATACACAACCGGGTGTGAGTATCCTATGGCAAACTCCACCTTATCATCTTTGACGAAGGCCCTGTAGCCAACGCCGGTCAACTCCATATCCCGTCTAAATCCCTCCGATACACCCACACACATGTTGTATATCAGGCTCCTTGTCAGCCCATGCAGTGCACGTTCCATGGCAGAATCACCCTGCCGTTGTACCTTCAAGTGGGATGCATCCACCTCTATCTTCAATCCACCTGGGGTGCTCCAGCTCAACTCACCCTTGCCACCCTTGACTCTCACCTCGGAGCCCGTCACATTCACCGTCACACCCTTAGGGAGTTCTATCGGCTTTTTACCAATTCTCGACATCGTCTAGCCTCACCTCTTTATTGTCTTAATAATTTTGGCACAATTTTATTATCATGATAGTTTATTGTGTGCAATTGTTCAGCCCAGCAACTGTAAGGAGCTATCCGATACCTTGTGAATGTCCTCTGACAATGGCACCCTGACCAACGACTGTAAGGAGCGCGCCGCCCAGCAACTGTAAGGAGCGATCCGCCCAGCAACTGTAAGGAGCGATCCGATCAATGTAATCTTACCAGACGTAAGCCAACACCTCACCGCCGATCTTCTCTCTCCTGCACATGCTATCGGTCACCACACCCTTAGGTGTAGTCAACACCACAATACCTACTCCACCCATCACGTTTGCAACTTCATTATAACCGGTATACATCCGTCTGCCGGGCTTACTAATCCTCTTGAGGCCCGTTATGATACTCTTGTTGTCTATGTACTTAAGGGATATCCTCAAGACGCCCTGCTTCTTATCCTTTAATATCTTATACGCCCTGATAAAGCCTTCCTCCTTGAGCAGTTTTGCAATCTCGAGCTTGATCCTTGATGCGGGGATATCCACCTTTTCTGCCTTTATCAAGATTGCATTTCTCACCCTGGTCAGCATATCAGCTATCGGATCAGTCATCATAATCTCACCTCTACCAGCTTGACTTCGTTACACCAGGGATATTACCCTGCAACGACAGTTTCCTGAAACATATCCTACAGAGGTCAAACTTCCGTAAAAACCCCCTGGGCCTTCCACACAGAAGGCACCTGTTGTATGCCCTTACCTTGAACTTAGGAGGCCTCTTGGCCTTCTCTATCATGCACGTCTTAGCCATATCACCTCATTTAATGTGTTTAGCATTTATTATGTCTCCCTAAATGGCATGCCAAATTCCTTCAGCAGCGCCTTACCTTCCTTGTCCGTGTTTGCCGTTGTGCAGATGACCACGTTTAGGCCATGCACCATACTGACCTTGTCGTAGTCTATCTCGGGGAATATGTACTGTTCCCTCACGCCCACGGAGTAATTGCCTCTACCGTCGAAGGACTTGCCACTGATGCCCTTAAAGTCGCGTATCCTGGGCAGCGACACGCTTATAAACCTGTCAAGGAACTCATACATCTTATCGCCCCTTAGCGTCACGCAACATCCAATTGGCATCCCCTTACGCAACTTAAAGCCAGCTATTGATTTCTTGGCCTTTGTGACGATCGACTTCTGGCCTGATATCATCTCCAGCTCTTTCTGTGCGCTATCGAGGAGCTTTATATCCTGCACGGCCTCTCCAAGGCCAACGTTGAGGACTACCTTTTGGAGCTTTGGCACCTGCATCACGTTCTTGTATGAAAACTCTTTTTTGAGCGCCGGTATGATCTCTTTCTTATACTTCTCTTTAAGCCGAGCCACCATAGCTTCTAATCAATTACCTCCTTACATTTCTTACACACGCGCACCTTTTTTCCACCCTCAAGTATCTGATTCCCTATGCGTGTGGGTTTGCTGCACCGCGGGCAGACCAGCATCAGCTTGGACAGGTCTATGGGGGCCTCCATATCAATGATACCGCCATTGGTATATTTCTTGTTGGGCTTCATGTGTTTCTTTATCATATTGGTGTTTTCCACAATAGCGTTTGCCTTTTTGGGGTTCACCAGTTTGACCCTGCCCCTTTTACCCGCTTCACTGCCTGTGAGGACAACAACTGTATCTTCTTTCTTAATGCTTAATCCCATCTGACTCTCCTAAGTGAAACATCACATTTCATCACAACACCGTTTGATCACAACACCTCGGGTGCGAGCGATATAATCTTGGTAAATTCCTTCCATCTCAGCTCTCTGGCCACGGGGCCAAATATCCTGGTGCCTACCGGCTCGCCCTGGGCATTTATCAGGACCACCGCGTTTTGCTGGAACCGTATGTATGTACCGTCGTCTCTCCTGGTCTCCTTGACGGTTCTTACGACGACCGCCTTTGCCACCGAGCCCTTTTTCACTGCCCCATCCGGCAAGGCCTCCTTGACGCTGACCACTATGATATCGCCAAGCCTTGCATATCGCTTCTTATAGCCACCCAGAACCTTTATGCACAGGACCTTCTTTGCGCCGGAGTTGTCTGCCACATCGAGTATGCTTTCAACCTGTATCACCCTCGTGCTCCTTCCTCGCGGGATTTATTAAAACCCATCGTTTTGTCTTACTCAGCGGCCTCGACTCTCGTATCTCTACCATGTCGCCGACCTTGCTCTGATTATTCTCGTCGTGGACCTTTAGTTTGACGGTCTTTCTGATGATCTTCTTGTACAGTGGATGCTGATACAGCCTGGATACTGCCACCGTTACCGTCTTGTCCATCGTGTTATTGATGACCTCTCCTGTGTAAACCTTTTTAGGCATTGTCCTTCCTCATCTTAATATTTCCTCATTAGCCCTGCAGCCTTTGTGTCGTTGCAGTTTGGTTATTGGTAGCTTTTCCGGTTGAGGTCTGACCATTTGCGGTCTTTGCCGTTGTAGCCTGTTGCGTTATAATTGTCAGCACCCTGGCGATGTCCTTCTTTATGGTCTTTATCCGTTTGGGGTTTTGGATATCCCCCCTTGCGGCCTGAAAGCGAAGGTTAAAGATTTCTTTTCTAAGGTCGTCTTCCTTCTGCCTCAACTCCTGTGTGTTTAGCTCTCTGAGTTTTGCCGGTTTCAAATCACAGCCTCCTCTCGTTTAACGAACTTCGTGGCTATTGGCAGTTTATACGCTGCCAGACGCAGTGCCTCTTTTGCCACTTCTTCGGTGACGCCTGAGAGCTCGTACATGACCTTGCCAGGCCTTACGACCGCCACCCAGTACTCGGGGTTTCCCTTACCTTTTCCCATTCTTGTCTCAGCAGGCTTTTTGGTTATAGGCTTGTCGGGAAAGACGCGTATCCACAGCTTACAGCCCCTCTTGGCGTATCTGGTGATGGCCACCCTGGCAGACTCTATCTGTCTGCTTGATATCCACCCAGGCTCCAGCGCCCTGAGGCCGTAGTCACCGAAGGATATATCCACACCTCTGGCGGCCTTGCAATTCATGTTTCCCTTCATTGCCTTTCTGTACTTTATCTTTTTGGGCATCAACATAGCTTTTTACTCCTTCTGCTCATCATATATTCGGCTCGCTTCCTACAGTCGCTGGGCAGCACGCTCCTTACATTTGAGTTGATCGGATCGCTCCTTACATTTGAGTTGATCGGATCGCTCCTTACATTTGAGTTGATCGGATCGCTCCTTACATTCGCTGGGCGCCTGCGTCATCGATCCTGTTGGCTCTTACGCAGCACCCTTTGACTCGGGCAGCACGTCGCCTTTGTATATCCAGACCTTGACGCCGATTATCCCGTATGTCGTCTTTGACTCGGCGAAACCGTAATCAATATCCGCGCGGAAGGTATGAAGCGGCACACGTCCTTCTTTATACCACTCTGCCCTGGCTATCTCAGCGCCAGAGAGGCGACCCGCACATGCTATCTTAACGCCCTGAGCGCCGAACCTCATCGACGACAGCACGGACTTCTTCATTGCCCTTCTGTAGGCCACGCGCTTTTCTATCTGCATAGCTATGTTTTCAGCCACAAGCTGTGCATCCAGCTCAGGCTTCCTGATTTCCTTGATGTCTATGCTGACCTGCTTGCCAATCACAAGTTCTATTGATTTCTTGAGATTTTCTACCTCTGCGCCTTTCTTGCCTATTATGATACCGGGTCTGGCCGTATAGATTATTATCTTTAGCTTTTGCCCGGCCCGCTCGATCTCGACCCTACTGATCCCTGAGTGGTACAGCTTTTCCTTGATATATTTCTTTAAATAAAGGTCCTCGTGTAACTGTTTGGCGTAACCTATCTTCAAGTACCAACGAGAGTCCCACGTCTTGTTTATCCCAAGTCTATTACCCGTTGGATGTGTCTTTTGACCCAAAAATCACCTCCGTTAGTCCGACAAGACCAATGTTATATGGCTTGTTCGTTTCTTTATTACATTTGCCCTGCCCATAGCCCTTGGCATTATTCTCTTCATCGTTGGCCCTTGATCGACGTATGCGAGGGCTACGTTTAACTCGTCGGGGTCTGCGACATTTTTCTTCCCTGCGTTTGCCATCGCTGACTTCAGCAGTTTGGCCACCATATCGGCACCACGATAAGGCATGAATTGAAGCAGAACCGCTGCCTCTTTTGCCTTTTTCCCTTTTATCAAGCTCGTCACCCTTCTCGCCTTACGCGGTGTAATCCGAGCGTACCTCAATATCGCCTTTGCATCCATTGTAGACCCTCCCCCTTTCAGCATCCCGATTTCGCATATCGTTTGCGCTGCCGGCTCTTACATCCCGGAATTTTTATCTCAGCTCTTGGCATCTTATTTGGCATACCGCTTTATTTTCCCTTACTAGAGGTCTTATCGCTGCCTGCGTGTCCTCTAAAGGTTCGCGTTGGTGAAAATTCCCCCAGCTTGTGTCCTATCATATTTTCTGTTACATACACAGGAATGAATTTATGTCCGTTGTGAACGGCAAACGTATATCCGATGAAATCGGGCACTAGCGTTGATCTTCTCGACCACGTCTTGATTATCTTCTTCTCTCCTGCGGCCACCAGCTTGTCTACCTTCTTTTTGAGCTTCTCATCAACAAACGGGCCCTTCTTTATCGATCTAGGCATATTTAACTCCCTTATTTTCTTTTCTTTACTATATACTTATCTGTTCGTTCGTTTCTCCTGGTCTTAACGCCCTCGGGCTTACCCCACGGTGAACACGGTGGTCTTCCACCAGAACTCTTGCCCTCTCCACCACCAAGCGGATGGTCTACGGGATTCATCACGACACCTCTTACGTGTGGTTTCTTGCCTTTCCAGCGATTCCTGCCTGCCTTTCCAATTGATATGTTCTCGTGCTCGGCGTTACTGACCTGCCCGATAGTGGCCATGCACGTGATCGGTATCAGACGCACAACACCCGAGGACAACTTCACCTGTGCATACTTGGGGTCCTTGGCTATGAGTTGAGCCTGTGTCCCGGCCCCGCGTACCAGCTTGCCACCCTGTCCGGGTTTCAGCTCCACGTTATGTATAACGGTACCCAGCGGTATCTCCTTCAACGGCAACGCATTACCGACCTTTATCTCCGAACCGGACCCCGAGGTCACCGCATCGTTGACCTTAAGCCCCTCCGGTGCGATTATGTAACTCCTGTGACCGTCGATATACCTTAAGAGCGCTATCCGCGATGACCTGTTTGGGTCATACTCTATAGTCTCAACCTTTGCCGATACACCCAGCTTGTCTCTCTTAAAGTCTATGATCCGGTAGAGCCGCCTGACTCCTCCACCCTTTTGCCATGAGGTCACTCTACCCTGGTTGTTTCTGCCTCCGCTCTTTCTCATACCTACCACCAGGGGCTTGTGTGGTTCTTCTACCGTAATGTTTGCGAAATCCGATACGGTCTGAAACCGTCTTCCCGGAGATGTTGGCCTATAGCGTCTTATTCCCATTATACACCTTCAATAAAGTCTAGTTTCTCGCCCTCTTTAAGGGTTATTATTGCCTTTTTCAGCTTTCTCGTCTTACCGACTGACTTGCCGAACTTCTTCCACTTAGAAGGTCTTATTGTCGTTGCCACCTTCTCCACCTTGACCTTGAATTTTTCCTCGAAGGCCTTTTTGATCTCTATCTTATTTGCCTTAAGGTCTACCTCTATATAGAGCTTGTTTTCGTTCTCTTTCAGAAACGTGCCTTTTTCCGTAAAAAGCGGCTTTTTGATTACTGAATGCAGGTTATTCATTAATTCGCTTCCCCCTTAGCTCCTTCAGAGCCGTTCCTTACAGTCGCTGGTCCTATGAGTGACAACGAATCCCTCGCTATCAGGACATAATCGTGGGCCAATATCCCGTACGTATTGATATCGGTGGCGCTGATAACGCTGACGCCCTCAATGTTTCTGGCCGACAGCACAATCCGCTTGTTATTATCCGACACCGAGGCAATGTCAGCTCTGGCCGATCCCTCTCCAGCCCTCTTGTCTGTACCGGAGATGACCGCTGGCAGGACTATCAATGCGCGATGCCCACCGATGCCCAGCCTATCCAGGATGCCCACAATACTCTTCGTCCTTATCTTATCCAGTTGGATCGTGTCAATAACGATGAGCTTACCCTCGGAGAGCTTTGCCGAAAGAGCCGTATTTAGCGCCAGCCTCTTGAACTGCTTATTCAGCTTATATGAGTAATCGCGCGGCTGTGGTCCAAATATGGTTCCTCCGCCTTTCCACAGGGGTGACCTGGTGCTGCCATGTCTTGCCCTACCGGTATGTTTTTGTTTCCACGGTTTGCGTCCACCGCCCCTGACCAACCCTCTGGTCTTGGTTGCGTGGGTTCCCTGTCTCTGGTTTGCCAGGTAGTTTACAACGGCGCTCTGCAGGATATCCTGTCTCACTTCCAGACCGAACACCTCTTGTGCCAGTTGTACCCTATCTACAATATTGTTGTCAATGTCTCTGATCTCAGCCTCTATCATAACCTTACCCTATCATAAAATTAAATACCTAATTTTGCCTTGTGATCTCTATAATATTGCCCGTTGCTCCAGGCACCATCCCCTTAACTATAAGGAGGTTTTGGTCGGGCTTAACGTCAAATATAGTTACGTTTTTCACCGACACCCTCTCACTGCCCATATGACCGGGCATTCCCTTATTCTTCCATACCCTTGAGGGAAACGAACTCGCCCCTATAGAACCAGGCGCCCTATTAAACATCGATCCATGTGTTGCCGGACCGCCAGAATAATTGTGTCGCTTCATAACCCCTTGAAAACCCTTACCCTTTGATATCCCTGAGACCTTTACCTTCTCTCCCGGGGCGAACTTATCCACCGTAACTGCGTCGCCAACCTTAAGGCCGCTCATCTTAAACTCCTTAAGGACCTTGTATGGCTTCTGGTTGGCCTTGTCAAAGATACCCTTCATGGGTTTGTTTACCCTGCTTGCCTTACGCTCTTCCATGAACCCTAACTTTACTGCCGCGTAGCCGTCTCGCTCTATTGTCTTTACTTGGATAACGCTACAGGGGCCGGCCTCTATCAACGTAACAGTGACCATATTGCCATTTTCGGCAAACACCTGTGTCATCCCTAGTTTCTTACCGATAATTCCTGTCATGACCAACTCCCATTCTCACTCATATTGATATCCATTATAACACGATCTCCATACCTACAGCTTGATCTCAACATCCACGCCTGCGGCCAGCTCTAGCTGCATCAGCGCATCGACCGTCTGTTGGGTTGGGTCATGTATATCTATCAATCGCTTATGAGTCCTGATCTCAAACTGTTCCCTTGATTTCTTGTCAACGTGTGGAGACCTCAGTACGGTGAACTTTTGTATATGTGTCGGCAATGGTACCGGCCCTGCTATCCTTGCACCAGTTCGATGAACCGTATCAACTATCTCTCTCACAGACTGGTCAAGGAGCCTGTGGTCGTAGGCCTTCAGCTTTATGCGTATTTTTTCGTTCAAAACACTACTCCAATATTTCCGTAACGACTCCGGCCCCTACGGTCCTGCCGCCTTCTCTT